>DDBE01000124.1:0-3309 GCA_002332715.1 Flavobacteriales bacterium UBA2040 | reverse complement strand
ACCAAACGTTATAGCACATCATTCTCCTTGGGGATTAGTTTTTTGAGTAAAGATTTACATAACGCTATTTATGGAATTTATGGCTTCGTTCGTTTTGCTGATGAAATTGTCGACTCATTCCAAGGATTTGACAAAGAAAAATTATTGGCTGATTTCAGAGAACAAACTTTTGAAGCCATAGAAGATAAAATTTCTTTGAATCCAATTTTGAATAGTTTCCAATGGGCTGTCAATAAATACAGAATCCCACTTGAATTAATTGATACTTTTTTGAAGTCAATGGAAATGGATTTGGATCAAATCGATTACGATCAAAAAAAATACGAAAAATACATCCTTGGTTCAGCTGAAGTGGTTGGGCTTATGTGTTTGAAAGTATTTGTTAATGGTGATGAGAAAGAATATATACGATTGAAACCATCAGCGATGAAATTGGGATCAGCATTTCAAAAAATTAATTTCCTACGCGATTTAAGTGCAGATTTCAAAGATTTAGGCAGAACCTATTTCCCAGGAGTGGACATGAAGACGTTCAATCAGACAATCAAAAAACAGATTGAGGCGGATATCGAATTGGATTTCAAAGCCGGGTACGAGGGAATCAAACAATTGCCAAAAAACTCTAGATTTGGCGTTTACATGGCGTACAAATACTATTATAAATTGTTTCAAAAAATTAAAAGTACTCAGCCTCAAACGATTTTAAATGAACGTGTGCGCATTCGAAACACGAAGAAATACCGTTTATTCGTCACATCTTTAGTTCGTCACAATCTCAACATGCTTTAAGATTTGAAAGAACAGTTTAACTTTAATGAAGTCGTTTTGGTCAATTCTGAAGACCAAGAAATCGGGACAATGGAAAAACTGGAAGCGCATGAAAAAGGCCTTCTTCATCGTGCATTCTCCTTGTTTTTGTTCAACGACAGAGGCGAAATGCTCCTTCAAAAAAGAGCAGATTCAAAATATCATTCGGCAGGATTGTGGTCGAATAGTTGTTGTAGTCACCCAGCCAAAAACGAATCTGTTGAAGAGGCTGCGAAAAGACGTTTGATTGAAGAAATATTCATCGAAACGGAAGTCAAAGCCATTTTCAAATTTGAGTATAGAGCTGAATTAAATCTTAATTTAGTCGAACACGAAATGGACCATGTGTTGATTGGATTTTGCAATTCATTTAAAAAAATAAATCCCATAGAAGTATCAGCAATGAAATTCGTTTCGGTGGATGACATTCAAAAAGATCTTGCCGCAAACCCTAATAATTACTCCTTTTGGTTCAAAATAATAATGACAGAACATTGGGGTAAATTTCTTCCACATTTGAAACTTGAAACAGCATGAAAGTAGGCCGCAGAGAAACGTTTAATTCAGCACATCGTTTATTTCACCCTGATTGGAGTGACGAAAAGAATTTAGAGGTTTTTGGAAAATGTAGTAACCCGAATTATCACGGACATAACTATGTGCTCGAAACTTGGGTGGAAGGTCCAATCGATCCCGTTACTGGTTTTGTTATAGACTTGAAATTATTAAAAAACCTCATCCGTACGGAGGTGACGGATAAATTTGACCATCGCAATTTGAACTTGGATATCGATGAATTTAAAGACCTTAATCCAACTGCTGAAAACATTGCAAAAGTGGCTTGGGAATTAATCTCTGTTAAACTGCCAACTCAGATGAAATTAACGGTTCGCTTGTGGGAAACGGAAAATAATATTGTTGAGTATTCTGGGAAATGAACACAGAAACCGAGGAACTAGCAGAATTTTAATTTTTTTTGGTTTAGACATCAAACATATTGAATCAGGGTAAATCAGCGCAATCTGTGCAATCAGCGTCCCATTGAACTAATCAACATCTATATAGCAACATGAAAAAAGCACTTTTTTGGCACCGTCGCGATTTGCGCTTTGAGGACAATGCTGGTCTTTTTCAAGCGCAAAAAAAAGCGGATGTCGTTCAAGCTGTTTTCATTTTCGATACCACCATTCTCGACAAATTACTCAAGAATGACCAACGCATTATTTTTATTCATAGGTCCATTCAAAACCTAAAAAAGGAATATCAAAGATTTGGAGGGGATTTGAAAGTTTATCACGGTGACCCAAAAGAACTTATCCCAAAAATTGCAAAAGAGTTAAAAGTCGATTCCGTTTACACCAACAGAGATTATGAACCATACGCCTTAGAACGAGATAAATTCATATTCGACAAACTGAAAACTCTGAGTATAGATTTCATCGGCGCAAAAGATAATGTGATTTTTGAAAAAAGTGAAATCACCAAAGCAGATGGACTGCCTTATACTATTTACACGCCCTACAGTCGGAAATGGAAAGAGAAAATGAGTGAGTTTTATCTCTCTTCTTATCCAAATGGAGAATATTCTAAGAAGATTGCGAAATCAACTCGAGAGAACTTGATAACGCTCAAGGAAATGGGGTTTGATGACAAAGAATTAGTTCCTTTTCCATCGGATGACTACCCCAAAAAGTGGATGGCGAAATATGGTGAAAACCGAAATTATCCAGCGATTGAAGGTGGCACAAGTCATTTGGGTGTTCATCTTCGTTTCGGAACGATCAGCATTCGACAATTGGCAAGAAAAGCGGAACAAACAGATCCCACTTTCCTAAACGAGCTCATTTGGCGTGACTTCTATCAGGCCATTATTTATCACTTTCCGCATTCGGTTAAAGGGTCATTCAAAAAGCAATATGACGCTATCGAATGGGAAAATAACGAAGTGGAATTTCAGTCCTGGCGCGAAGGTAAAACAGGATACCCACTGGTCGATGCTGGCATGCGAGAATTGAATGAAACGGGCTATATGCACAATCGTGTGAGAATGGTTGTTGCTAGTTTTTTGGTCAAACATTTGCTCATCGATTGGCGTTGGGGAGAGACTTATTTTGCCGAGAAATTATTGGATTTCGACTTGGCAAGTAATGTTGGTGGATGGCAATGGGCAGCCGGTTCTGGTTGCGATGCGGCACCTTATTTTCGCGTTTTCAATCCGACGGCACAATTGGAAAAATTTGATAAAAAGTTAGTTTACGTCAAGAAATGGGTGCCTGAGTTTGGGACTGATGAATATCCAGAACCGATTGTTGAGCACAAAATGGCGAGGGAACGGGTTTTGAAGCGGTATAAATTAGCCCTGAATAATTAATTCGAGTGTCTCACCTCCCTATATCCCTCCTTGAGGAGGGATATAGGGAGGTGTCTACTTAAAATTATCTCATAACCCACAAATTCCTATTTCTTATCCAAAATCCCTTTCAAATTATCCAACCCTTCCTG
>DDBE01000063.1 GCA_002332715.1 Flavobacteriales bacterium UBA2040 | reverse complement strand
TGTGGTTATCCTCGACTTCGATGACGACAAAAAACGCATTGCTTTAGGCTTGAAACAACTTCAACCACATCCATGGGATTCACTTGACACGAACCTACAAGTTGGTGACAAAGTAACCGGAAAAGTTGTTGTTATGGCAGACTACGGAGCATTCATCGAAATCGCTGCTGGCGTTGAAGGCCTTATCCACGTCTCAGAAATGAGCTGGTCACAACACTTGCGTTCTGCACAAGACTTCATCAATGTTGGAGATTCAGTTGAAGCTGTTATCTTGACGTTGGACCGTGAAGAAAGAAAAATGTCTTTGGGTATCAAACAATTGATGCCAGATCCATGGGAAGGAATTGAAGCGAAGTACGCAGTTGAAACGCGTCACAAAGCGAAAGTTCGTAACTTCACTAACTTCGGCGTATTCGTTGAATTGGAAGAAGGAGTTGACGGATTGATTCACATCTCTGACCTTTCTTGGCAAAAGAAAATCAAGCATCCATCAGAATTCTGCAAAGTAGGAGACGATATGGAAGTTGTGGTTTTGGAAATCGACAGAGAGAACAGAAGAATATCTTTGGGTCACAAGCAATTGGAAGACAATCCATGGGAAGTATTCGAAACAATCTTCGGAGAAGGTTCGGTACACCAAGGGACTATCATCGAGAACAAAGATAAATCTGGAATCGTTGCTTTACCGTACGGTGTAGAAGGAATATGTCCTGCTAAGCACTTGCGTAAAGAAGACGGAACAAACGCTAAAATCGAAGAGACTTTAGATTTCAAAGTAATTGAATTCAACAAAGACGCTAAGAAAATCGTTGTTTCTCACACACGTATATTTGAAGAAGGTGAAGATCGCCCATCTACGAAGTCTAAATCGATTGGTGGAGCTAAGAAAGGTGGTAGTGGTTCAAACACTTCAAATGCAGTAAAAAATGTAAACAGTTCAAACGAGAAATCTACATTAGGTGACTTGGATGCATTGTCTGCATTGAAAGAGAAAATGGACAAAGGAGAATAAGAATCCTTTTAATCTATAAAATTTAAATGCCCGATTCAATATTGAATCGGGCATTTTTATTTAAAGTAGAAAATTAATATGAGTTTTGATTATTGTTTAGAGGTATCCAAGATAAATTTTAATCAAAAGGACTAATCCGCTACCGAAGGATTTGCCATTTCAGCCATTCCTAATAAATTATCCTCTGACCGATAACCTACGAATTTCTTTATCAATTTACCGTCACCATCGATAAAGACAGTTGTAGGATATGCACTAACGGCATATGCTCTAGAGACGAACTCTCCGTCGGCATCTTTTTCAGCATCAATTTTTAGATTGATGAAAGAAGAATTGTAAACACTTCCAACTTTTTTATCTTTAAAAGGTCCTTTTGCCATCATTTTACAAGGGCCACACCAAGATGCATAAATGTCAATGAAAATTAATTTCCCTGTCTTTTTAGACAATAATTTTGCTTCCTCCAAACTCATCGTTTGAAAAATGATTCCTATGTCTTCTTTATTATCTTTTGCTGTTTCTTTAAATTCATTATTACTAATAAAAGACAAACACCCTAAAACTAGAGCGATTAAAGCAATTCCTAAAATTCTATTTCTCATAATCTATGTTTTTGAAATCATTCCTGACTCCTTAGTACTGTATAAAATCGTAATTTTATAATTCGTTACACAAAATTCATTCCAAGTATGTTTGCGATTACCTATTCGAATAATTATATAGACCAGAAAAAGGTGATTTCCTTTCAAGATAATTTTCTAAATAGTAGTTCCGTCGACGTGAATACCTCAGGTTCAACGGGTAACCCCAGAAAACTTTTGCTTTCCGCGGAAAAGATACGTGCTTCTGCACATGTGACAAATATTTTTTTCAATTTTAACACCTCGACAAAAGCACTTTTGTGCATGTCTATTGATACCATAGCCGGAAAGATGATGCTTGCACGTGCAATTGAAGGAAATTATGCCCTTCACATCCAATCTCCTTCGTCCCGACCCTTGTCGCATTGTGAAACGAAAATTGATTTTATCGCTATGGTTCCTATGCAACTCGAGGAATCCCTGAAATATGATTTTGATAAACTAAAAAATATCCCGACAATTTTAGTGGGTGGTGGTCCTATATCAAAACAGACAGAAAATAGACTAAAGGAATTGAACATAACTGTTTATCATAGTTTTGGAATGACAGAAACCGTTTCACATATAGCCATGCGGAAGGTTGGTAAAGATACCACTTCTTATTATGAAGCTCTTTCAGGCGTAACTTTTAAAGAAAATCATGGGAAGTTAATGTTATCCGCTAAACATCTCGACATTCAAAATCTCAAGACGAATGATTTAGTTGAATTGGACTCTACTACTCGATTCCGTTGGATGGGAAGGGCTGATTTTGTTGTAATTCTGGTGGTTATAAAATTCAATTGGAAGAAATTGAAAAATTGTTAGATCCCATACTACCCGGTGCATTTTTCTGTTGGAAAGAACCAAACGATAAATGGGGTGAGATACTTGTGCTTTGTTTGCCGGATTCAGATGACAAATTAATAGACTTTTCTTCCTTAAGTTTACCTGCCTGGAAAATTCCGAAGAAGACATATGTCTTTTCACAATTCATTCATTCTGACAGCGGTAAAATTTTAAGAAAACCTACTTTTGACCAAATTCCATTGACCATTCATGAGTAATTATCATCGAATTCTTGGCGTTTCGGTTGGAGCAAGTAAAGTCGAAATAAAAAAAGCGTATCGCGACAAAGCAAAAGTACTACATCCAGATCGCAATCCTTCACCCAGTGCGGCAGACCGATTTGCTGTCTTGCAGGAGGCATACGATGCATTAATGAATCCAAGTCAAGAAGCTACAAATACTCGGGAAGCTAGAACTGCTCAACGCAAACAAAAATCACCCGAAGAAAGAGCCAAGGAGGCTCGCGACAGATATCGCACCCACATGAAGCGCGAAGAAGCGAAAGACGAACGGTATTACCAGAGCTTAATTACAGGATCGCGGTGGAAATATGTAAATTTTGGCACTAAGCTTTGCATGGTAATTTTCATTGCTTTATTTTGGGATTTTGTGCTCCCAACCCATCGCGAACGAGATGAATTGATGCAGTTTGCTGCTCATGAAGAGGTCGGTTTTAAATACAAGAAAGTCCGCACCATTTTTACCGCAAATTATGGCTATGCTTATGTTGCAGAAAGTAATTATCATCATTTACAAAGCTATCCGGGATTGTACATCGAGAAATCGAGATTATTGCATATTCCAACGAATATACTGCACGTGGTAAATGGAAATGTTGAACGATATCCTTTTGACAAACATACCTGGTCCTACATGCCACTACCATTAATGATCTTGTTTGTCCCTACTTTTTTAGTTTTTTACAAAAGAAGAACCGTCTATTTTACGGGTGCGTACATGGCCAGTTGCTACATAATCATTCCAATGACAGTCGTATTCCTTTTAAGAGACGATCGATGGTTACATTTATTGACTTTGGGATTTATTTAGCTATTGTTTTAAAGCGCGGTCCATATCACGCTTGTCGTCTTTGGCTTTGAGATCATCGCGCTTATCGTGCATTTTTTTTCCTCTTGCTGTAGCGATTTCAACCTTCGCCCAACCTTTATCGTTGATGAACACCTTCGTTGGAATGATGGTATTCCCTTTATCTTTCAGCCATTTTTCAATCTTGTTGATTTCTCGCTTGTTCAACAATAGCTTTCGATCTCCCTTTGGTTTATGATGAAAGAAAGACGTATTAACGTAATCATTGATGAACATGTTTCGGATGAAAACCTCACTATTGACAAACACACAGAATGCTTCCAAAATACTAGCCTTGTTGTTGCGAATGCTTTTAATTTCCGTTCCTGTCAAGACCATACCAGCGGTAAAAGTATCCTCTAGATGATATTCAAAACGGGCTTTTTTATTTCGGATATTTACTTTAGACTGGGACATATTTTATTATCTCAAACGATTGGGCATTAATTTTTGAGTAGATTTAACCCCTTCAAAAAAGAGCATAACGCAAGCTAATATAAAGATATGACTTAGGTCGTCTTTGTTGAGCCATTTGTGTAAATTAAATTTTAAACCAAAGATAAATGCTGAAGGTAATAAGGCTAAAACTCCGTAGTAAAAATAGTTTATACCCCTCCATTCTTTCTTGCTTTGGCGATATGCTAAATAGCCACAAAAGAACAAATACGTGACTGATGTGTCCAATGCTACGAACAGAAATTTCAGAGTAACAAAAGAAAGCGACAACAATATAACCGACTTGATTAGAACAACTCGTTGCAACAATTTTTGCGCAGATTCGTTATTGACGGTTTCAATCATCGCAAATGAGGCGAAGATTGCAGCGAGAACGCCTAACGTCCAACTCGGGAACTTTCCGTAAAAACTAAAATACTGGAAGAAAAGATGACCTAATCCGCCAAAAATCATTCCAATTCCCAAAACCAGATAAAACGATTTCCATAAATCTTGGAACAAACTTACACCCTTTTCTAATTGCGAATATGCGTAGAACGAAAAGGCCGCAATCAACCAATTGGTCAATAAAGCCATAGGTTCTTGAAGGGTCATTCCTTGCCAACTAAACTCAATAATTTCCATCCCTGTATTCATGCGGCTTCAAATATAAGGGAAACGTCACGATTAATTAAAGGAAAAGCACAGACAAATGTTGGTAAAAAAGGCTAAATTATATTTTCGTCTACTTCATGTTTCTCTATCTTTGGCGAGTGAAAATCTCTTCAAAATACATCGACGAAGCTGTAGAACAATTATCGTCCCTGCCAGGGATAGGAAAAAAAACAGCACTTCGACTAGTGCTACAAATGTTGAACCGAAGCGAAATTGAAATTCAAAAGTTTTCTGAATCGTTTGTTGAAATGAAGAAAATGGTGAAGAAATGCACGTCTTGTGGAAATATTTCCGACCAAGACTTGTGCGAGATCTGCCAGAATCCGAATAGAGATCATACCCAAATATGTATCGTAGAAGATATTCGAGATGTAATGGCCTTGGAATCGACGAATTATTACAAAGGAATTTATCACGTTTTGGGAGGAATTATATCTCCGATGGACGGAATTGGACCTGCCGATTTAAATATTTCTGCCTTATTGGAGAAAGTAAAAAAGGAAGAAGTAAAAGAGATTATTTTCGCTTTGAGCACCAATATGGAAGGGGATACCACCAATTTCTATTTGTTCAAAAAACTTGCTCCTTTTAAGATTAATATTACATGTCTATCTCGCGGTGTGGCAATCGGAACCGAGTTGCAATATGCTGACGAACTGACACTTGGCCGCTCGTTGATCAATCGCCAACCCTTTAATTTATAGATAAACAAAATAATATGTTTAAGGAATTTAAGCGTTTTATTACGACCGGAAATGTGCTTAAATTAGCAGTTGCCGAAAATGGCATGAGGTTTAATTACATATCTGAACTAACTCAACAACAGATGAAAGAATTGAGTAACTTCTTTGAAGATTAAAAAAATTAGAAAACAAAACTTTAAAAGAAGAAGACTTTCAAAATGCGGCTTAGGCGATGCAAGCAATTGAGTAAAGTAAAATAGATTACATGAAAACTAATTGAAGAAGGAGCTTAAATAATTTTGGTAAATAAAGATTTTTGTCTATCTTCGTCACATTAAAGAAAATCAAAATGACACAAGAAACATCAAAAATTAAAGGTAAAGGATTAGCCATTGCGGGAATGGTTGTTGGTATTGTAGCGGTAATATTATCATTTTTTACAATTGGAGTGTCTTTGGGTATTTTAGCACTCATATTATCAGCAATTAGTTTATTTCAATTAATAAATACAAATGGTCCCAAAGGAATGGCAATTTCTGGAATTGTTTTAGGAGTATTTGCAATTGCATTTAGTTACTATCAATTGGCTAGAGTTGCTGAAGCTTTGGAAGATTTTTCTCAGGGAATTGAAAAATTTGATGAAGATTTAAATAAAGCACTTGATGAATTAGATGAAAATTTAGATGAAACATTTGAAGAAATTGATGAAGAAATGGAAGATTTGTAAAACGAATTAGAGATTTATTGAAAAAATCATAAGCTTAACAAAAAGACAAAAAGGACTTTTCGGAGTCCCTTTTTTATGCCCAAAAATGACATCAGTATCAACCTTTTTTTTCGTAATCTTGTGAAAATCAAAAAAAAATGTAATTTCGCACTGATCATGGTCTTTACATGAACGATGAACAAATGAAAAATAAAATTCTTACGATTACATTATGACTAGTATTTTTGTTGCTAAATTGGACTTCGCAGTCGACAATCAACAACTCCAATCTCTATTTGAAGAATACGGGAAAGTCAATAAGGCCACGGTAGCCCTAGACAGAGAAACAGGAAAATCCAGAGGTTTTGGATTCGTCGAAATGTTCGATGATGCAGAGGCGCAAAGCGCAATTGAAGCTTTGGATGGCCATGAAGTAAACGGTAGAAGTTTGGCAGTAAAAGAGGCAGAAGATCGTGGAGGAAGCAAGCCAGCTGCTAGACGAGACGCTCCTCGCCCGGTCAATCGCGATTCGAGTTCAAGTTCAGAAACGCCACCTTATAATCCAAGTCCACCGTCGGACAATGCTCCAACCAAAGATTTTTCTCGTAAAAAAGCGAACAAGCCCAAAACAAGAAGTTTTGATGCGCCGGACGAAGGTAGAGGAAAGCAAACGAAGTTGAATCCTTACAAAAAAAGTGGCAAGGACAGTATTCATATCGACGATGATGACGATTTTGATGATATCGATTTATTTGGTCGAAAAGACGACGACGACGACGAAGATTACAGCAAATACCTAGTCAACGCTGATGATAGCGACGATGACGACTATGATGAAGAGTATGACGACGAAGAAGAGTATGATGATGAAGATTAAATCTTAATCAATTACGCATTTTTCCATTTTCTATTACGAATTATTAACGCGCAATTCTCAAATGAGCGTAATTCATAACTCAATAATTCTTAATTTTACAACACCAAAATTAATGGGGCCGTATTGGCTTTGACAGCGATGGAGGTAGTTAGGTGTCAGCATGCAGAGCGTTGAAGTGAAGCTCTTAAATCTCTTGCTCCAAACTATAATTGACAACACGTCATACGCACTTGCAGCTTAATTAACTGAATGTTAATTAGCTTAATCTAGGTGAAGTATAGTAACCAGACAAGTACTCTCGCTTGGATTCCGTTCATTAATCCCGGCATTTGAGAGTTCATTCTTTTGATCTAGTGTTTGCGATGATTCTAAGCATATGCGAAATTTAGAATCTAAGTTATCGCTTTGGGTGTTCATGTCCGTTTCGATAGTCGAAAATTAATCATGGAATAAGCATGTAGAAAGCTTAGTTGCACATTGTTTGGACGAGGGTTCGAAACCCTCCGGCTCCACTCTAAAAAATTAAAAAGCGTTATTCCTAAAGGGATTAACGCTTTTTAATTTTAATCTTATCCCACATCTAGTCCACAATGTCACAGAAACCACGATAACTATCTACATGAGTTGAGATATGAAACCTATGCAGACTCAGAAGAAGAGTTATTGACAGAAGCTCTAAATAAAGTTGAAGGGCTTGATATTGATTTCAAAAGTATTATTGGAAAATCAATTCCAACTACGATAGAAGATGTAAATAACGTATTAGAAAACTTATGGGAAGATAATCGAATAGCTCTAAGAAGTTATGAAGAGTTAAGGAATCGACAAGGGGAATATGAGATTATCAAAATTGATAAATCAAAATTCAAAAACATAATTGAAGAAATTGAATCTATTATTGAAAAGGCACGGAATTATGGTAGACCAATTATGTTTCGCGATTTTATCAGTAAATCTGATGACTTAAAAAGAAGAGAAGAGATTTTTCTTTCTGAATTACAGATTTCAATTGAAAACAAGGAAAATATTGCATTGGTTGCAATAATAGAGAATCCAAGAGCAAAAAAATATAGGTGGGAAGTAACGGGAGCATTTGACTTAGATAAGGACAATTGGGAGTTTGGGGCTTATGAATCTAACACGCAAGCCGCGGCTTACGCTTATAGTTATGCTAAAAAGTACCAAGTTGAAAACAAACTCTTTACTCGATTTATATCCCTAACAAACAGCGGAGATGATGAGGACGAGGATTAATTAAGGTCTTGGTCTTTACCGTATAAATCCTTGTAAGTTATTGGGTCGTTAAGCAGAAATTCTTTCTCACTAAGAATAGACCGTTTCACAATATCTTTTACTCTCCTTTCTGAAAAAACATCTAATTTTTTACGATTTGTTTTTGCATACTTTTCGATACAAAAAGTAACTTTCTATTGTTTATAGGTGTTTTGAGTTGTTGGGGTACAAATAGGGTACAAAATCACCT
>DDBE01000038.1:29384-30860 GCA_002332715.1 Flavobacteriales bacterium UBA2040 | reverse complement strand
ATAGAAAATCGAAGACAAAACATCAATCTGGTTATCGAAAGTTACAACAATTTGATTTTCCCAAATTCCAGCACCAATATTTCCTAAAAAAATAGATTGTTCTCCTAATATTCTTCCGAAACTGTCAAAAAGTTGATGTTTTACATCTTTGCTTTCATCAAAAGTTTTGAAATCGTCGTAGAGTTTAAAATCAATTCCTCGCTGTCCAAAGATAAAATCGAAGGTATATTCCCAGCGCGGTGTGATTTTATCGACAAGGAAGGTTACCATTTTTACAGTAATAGATTAATTTGTTCACAAATAAACTCCGCCGCTTTTCCATCACCGTAAAAAGATGGAAACGTAAAGTCTGACTTTTGACTTAATTTTCGATATGCTGAAACAATTCTCTCTTCATCGCAGTCGGCTAGTATCGCATTGCCATTTTCGACAATTTCTATCCATTCTGTTTGCGGACGAAGAATTATGCACGGCTTTTGAAAGAAAAATGCTTCTTTTTGAAGTCCACCGCTATCGGTGACCATCATTTTTGAGTTTTTTTCCAATGCAATGATATCCAAAAAGCCAGCTGGATCGATGATTTTAATGTGCGTATTGGCCTCCAATTGATCTTTCACTTCTTGGGTCAAAAGTTCAGCCATTTTTTTCTTCGTTCGGGGATGAAGCGGCAATATAATTTTCAAACCAGATTCAACTTGAATTTTCATCAAGGCCCTGAAAATTGAATTTAAATTTTCAGCAATATCCGTATTGGAATCCCGATGAATGGTACAAAGGATAAAATTGTTTTTTTCAATATTTAATTCTTCTAACAAAGAAGATTTCCCTCCCGAAACAGTAGAAAAATGAAGACTATTGTCGTACATAATATCGCCACAGTGAAAAACCACAGGGTGATCTGGATTCGCCATTTGTTTCTCACCTATCGAAAATCCTTCGTTTGCCAAATTATCAATTCCTGTTTTGGTTGGTGTAAACAATAAAGTGGACATATGGTCACAAGCAATTCGATTGATTTCTTCAGGCATTCTTTTGTTGAAACTTCGCAATCCCGCTTCTACATGAATAACAGGAATGTGTAATTTAGCTGCTGCCAAAGATCCTGCAATTGTGGAATTGGTGTCACCATAAACCAAAACTGCAGTAGGATTCTCCTTCAGAAAAATCTCTTCCAAACCTTCCAGCATTTTGGCGGTTTGCACTCCATGTCCGCCAGAACCCACATTCAAGTTATATTTCGGTCGAGGAATTTTCATTTCATTGAAAAACACCTCGGACATATTCTCGTCGTAATGTTGTCCGGTATGGACGATAATCTCTTCTAACTCTGAAGAAAAATGATTTAAAATGGCTCTTGAAATGGCGGAGGACTTTATGATTTGTGGCCTTGCTCCTACGATGGTTATTATTTTCTTCACGTGCTTAAAATGCAATGTTTTCGTCTGCGAGGCTAAGATAACCATTATCAGTAAATAT
>DDBE01000038.1:16617-29052 GCA_002332715.1 Flavobacteriales bacterium UBA2040 | reverse complement strand
AGTCGAATATCAGGTTCGCTGGGTTTCAATGCACCACTTGGGTGATTATGCGCCAAAATTAATGCCGAAGCCTGATGCATTAGCGCCAATTTGAAAATAATTTTTCCATCGGCAATGGTTCCAGAAACTCCACCTTTCGAAATCTGTTCTAGATGCAAAACCACATTCGATCTATTCAAATAAACCACATAAAACTCTTCGTGACTCAAATCTTCAAAATAAGGCAACAATAAATCGAAGACCGCTTGTGAACTGGTAATTTTCGTTTTTTTCTTTCGGTCGCTTTCTTTCCTTCTTCGACCCAACTCAAGAGCAGCCATCAAAGTCAATGATTTTGCCTCACCCATTCCTTTAAAAGTCGAAAGATCTTTAACGCCTGAGCGACCGAGAGCATGTAAATCATTGTCATGCTGACTAAGAATTTCTTGTGCTAGTTCTACTGCTGTTTTATCCCGTGTGCCAGAACCTAATAAAATGGCAATAATCTCTGAGTCTGAAAGAGCATTCTTGCCTTTGAGTAACATTTTTTCGCGTGGACGATCGTCCTCTGCCCAATGTTTAATAGTTGAATGGTTTTGCATTTGTAAAATTTGTAATTCTATTATTAAGTTAGTGAAAAAATAGATTGAGATTTCTTATTTTCAAAAAGAATGACTTAAATATTTTTGATTATTCCCAAATATTAATTTTAAATCTTCTTTTCCGTAAGAAGGAGATTTCTTTTTTCTTATATTTTGGTACGATTGTTGAAAACATAGTCATCAAGTAGGAGTAACTTGTTCGTTTATAATCCGTAATCCCATTAAATTTGTACCGCATTAATATATTAGGAATGATTAAGACATTTTCGCTTCTATTTGTAATTGGGATGGCATCGACGGCTTGCACTCAAACAACACCTATAAAAGCACCCAAAACAGTAGAGGAAATAATAGAATACAAAAAAGACAATTTTAATTTAGGTGATTTTTTATCTGATAATCCATATTTAGATCAAAAAGTAAATGAAATCTATGAACAAATAGATGACACAGCGCGCGTTGCACAGGTTATTATGCCCGCAATTGGTAAATATGGTGACGAAGAATCGACTATTATAAATTTGGTTTCTAGTCGAAAAATCGGTGGATTGCTTTTGCTTAATGGTTCCAAGAATCAATGCATTGCTTGGGCAACAAAATTTAATGAAATCAACCTTCAAAAAAACAGTTTACCTTTTCTGTATAGTGCAGATGCTGAACCAACACTTTTCAACAGGAAGATACCGGGAACGGCCGTGGTAAAAAAGGCAAAAGAAATTGAAACTATAGAGGAGGTTGAAAAGACAGCTGAAATCATTTCTAAAGAATTGAATGAAATTGGAATTAATTACAATTTTTCACCCGTTGTGGATATGTCCATGAATTCTACTGTCGGTTATCGTGGGTTTGGTCAGAAACCAGAAAACATCGTTCCTTGGTCTTCTCGATTTATCACGAAAACACAAGAAATGAATATCATCGCAACTGCAAAACATTTTCCAGGTCATGGATTGGTTTCAGGTGATACACACAAATCGCTTCAGGTAATAGACGGTGAATTAAAAGAAATTCCAACCTATCCTAAATTGATAGAAGATGGTGTTTTGTCTATTATGGTGGGACACTTAGCCGTAGTAAACAATGAAAAATACAGCACAGATGGTTTGCCAGCAACGATTTCTTCTAGAATTATAAAAGATTTATTGATCGATAGCTTGAAATTTAAAGGTCTGATTGTTACCGACGCCATGAATATGGGTGGAGTAACGAATTTTAGATCAGCTGAGTTGCGTTCCATAGAAGCGGGTTGTGATATCACCTTGATGCCTCAAAATACGGCCCGTGCATTTGATGAGATATACAAGAAATTCGTCACGGATGCTTCATTTCAAAAAAGATTGGAAGAATCATCCAAAAAAGTGATTCGCATGAAGATTTGTTTGGGGTTGATATAAACTGTTTCATTTCATTATCTTTAACCAAAAGATAAAAAATGGCTTTTTTCGTTCCGGATTTCATCCAATTTTTCAAAGATTTAGCACCGAACAATAACAAAGATTGGTTCGATGAAAATCGCAACCGATACGCTGAGATTATTCGTGAACCTTTTAAAGCATTCGTGGATCACATGATAGTCGAATTGACGAAGGTCAACCTAAAATTTAAAGATCTACAAAACAAAGATTGCATATTCAGAATCAACCGAGATATTCGTTTTTCGAAGGACAAAACGCCTTATAAAATGAATGTCAGCGCGCTTATTGCTCCAGGAGGCAAGAAAAACTACCTGGGTGAAGGTATCTATTTTGAATTAGGACCCGAACACGTTCGCATATACAGCGGACTTTATGAGTTGGACAAAGATACATTACTTCTTCTTAGAGAGGGAATTGCTAAAAACCAAAAAGAGTTTAAAAAATTATATTCTGATAAAAACTTCGAAAGCACCTTTGGGCAAATTCGAGGTGAGCAGAATAAAATTATTCCTAAGGAACTTCGCGAAGCTGCCGAATCAGAAAACCTTATTTTTAACAAGCAATTTTATTATTTCGCCCAATTTCCACCGAAGAAATTACTAGCGAAAGATTTTGACAAAACAATAATTGAAATTTACAATACTGCTCGACCAATGGAGCAATTTTTTAGTACCCTTTTAAAACGATAACATGAAAAAACAAATTTATTTATTCCTCGCCTTCCTTTTTGTTTTTGGAGGTATTTCCGCTCAAAACAAGCTAACATTAGAAGACGCTGTTATGCAACAATACCGAAAATTTGCACCAGAAACTATGCCTTTCTTCAAATGGTTACCCAATACCGATTGCTACACCTATTTGGAAGGTTATCGAACGCTTAAGAAAGCTTCTTTTGGAAATACAGATGCAAAGGATTGGTTCACTATTGCTGAAGTCAATACAGCTCTAGGATCGGCATTGCCTTGGTTTTCAGGATTTACATGGAAAAACGAAAACGAATTTTGGTTAAACGATGGTCAAAAATATTACCTCTTCAATACGGTAACCAAAAAAGGAAAAACAATTTCTTCTTTAACAGATGATGCTGAAAATGCAACGTTCAATGAGGCTAGCGAAAACATTGCCTACACACGAAACAACAATCTGTACATTCAAGATGCTGATGGTGCGAAAATCAAAGTCACATTAAATGATGACAAGAATATTGTTTCGGGACAAGCGATTGCCCGAAGTGAATTTGGAATTACAAATGGCATTTTTTGGTCACCAAACGGTTCGCGATTGGCCTTTTATCAAAAAGACGAAAGCAAGGTGCATGACTACCCACTTTTGGACAATGACGCTTATCCCGGTGTATTAAAATCAATTAAATATCCCATGGCTGGTCAATTATCTGAAAGTCCGAAAGTTGGGATTTATGATATCGCTACAAAAAATACTGTTTTCATCAGTCCTCGAGGAAATGCGGACGATTACCTGACTAATCTTTCTTGGACACCTGATAATAAATATGTCTTAATTGCCGAAGTAAACAGAGGTCAAAACGCAATGAAATTGGACGTGTACGATGCAAAAACGGGAGCCTATGTTCGCACGCTATTGGAAGAAGCAAACGACAAATGGATAGAACCCGAGCACCCTGCTTTCTTTCCTTCAGACAAAAGCACCAATTTCATTTGGGTGTCTGAAAAATCAGGATACAACAACTTGTATTATTACGATTTCAATGGGAAGCTGATCAGACAATTGACAAACAATAATTTCGTTTGTAAGGAGATTATAGGCGCCAAAGAAAACGGATCGAAAATTTATTTCTCAGCAACGGGTCCAAACGGGATGAATACTTTAGCTTATTCAGTCGATTTGAACGGAAAACAAGAATTGGTCACATCCAAAGAAGGAACACATTCTGTCGAGATTTCAACAGACGGTCAATACATTTTTGACGAATATTCGACCAGTTCAATTCCAAGTAAATCTATTTTGTACAATTCGAAAGGGAAAAAGCAAACTACTTTACTTATTGGAGAGAATAAATATGAGAAAGAAGGTGTAGACATAGGTACAACAACTATCGGCGAATTAAAAGGAAAAGATGGAACAGTTTTGTACACCCGAATGATCAAACCTAAAAATTTCGATGCCAACAAGAAATATCCCGTTTTGGTATATGTATATGGCGGACCTCACGCACAAATGATAACAAATTCTTGGATGAATAGTGCTAGTCTATGGATGCATTGGATGGCCGATCATGGCTACATTGTTTATACTTTAGACAATCGTGGTTCGGGTGAAAGAGGATTTGCTTTCGAAAGTCAAATTCATCGTCAATTGGGAACAGTAGAAATGGAAGATCAGATGACGGGTGTTGAGTATTTAAAATCGCTACCCTATGTTGATGGAAATAGATTGGCTGTTCACGGTTGGAGTTTTGGTGGATTCATGACCACTTCTTTGATGTTAAGACATGCTGGAACTTTCAACGTAGGAGTTGCAGGTGGACCGGTTACAGATTGGAAATACTACGAGATTATGTATGGCGAACGATACATGGACACCCCAGAAGAAAATCCTGAAGGGTATAAAAACGCCAGTTTAATAACGCATGCCGATAAATTGACCGGAGATTTATTGCTAATTTCTGGAACAGTTGATCCAGTTGTGGTCATGCAACATAGTCTTTCATTGGTGGAGAAATTTGTGGATTTAGGAATTCAAATGGACTTCTTCCCCTACCCGATGCACGAACACAATGTGCGTGGGAAAGACCGAGTACACTTGATGCAGAAAGTATTGGATTATATAATTGACAATAATAAATTAGTAGAGTCTGAATTCTAGGCTTCCTCAATGTTAAATTTGTTAAAAAGTGGGTTGAGCGTGTCGAAGCACTTTTTTAACTCTAATATTTATCGTAATATTGCAATAAGCAAATAACAATGGGAGCATCCAAAATAGATCATTTTTCGCCTGAACATGTCGAAATGTCGGCTATAATGAAGGCGCTTGGTCATCCAGCTCGTTTGGCCATACTTGAGCACTTATTAAAAGTCGATAGTTGTGTTTGTGGAGATATCGTAGACGTCATTCCACTTTCGCAACCCACTATCTCTCAGCATCTGAAAGAACTAAAGACAGTTGCTTTAATCAAAGGAACGGTCGAAGGAAATTCCGTTTGTTATTGTTTGAATGAAAATATAATCGAAAAATTATTTACGTATATCGGGAATATCAAGTCAACACTTGTTGCTAAATCTTCGTATTGTTAAAACTTAGAAAAAATGAAATTATCAGAATTTAAAAATGCAATTCAGTCAGGTGCACCTTTGACTTTCGCTTTAGAAGATGGTTCAATGGTTCCTGCACATTATCACCTTACAGAAATTGGTCGAATTTCAAAAAACTTCATCGATTGCGGAGGAACACAGCGCAACGAAGAAAAGATTTCTTTCCAATTGTGGTTCGAGCAAGACACAGATCATCGTTTGACATCTGAGAAACTTCTCAAGATTATCAAAATTGGAGAAGAAAAAATCGAATTTCCTGATGTAGAAATCGAAGTAGAGTATCAAAACACAACAATTGGCAAATATTCCTTGCAATTGGGTGAATTTGGTTTTATTTTAGCTAACTCCCAAACGGCTTGCCTGGCTCTTGATTCATGTGGAATACCGAATACAAAAGTCAAAAAACAATTGATAAGCTTAGCTTCTGGTTCATGTGAACCGAACAGCGGGTGTTGCTAATGCATGAAATCGAGTATAAAAAATTATTGTGATAGGCGAAGTGCAGAGTTCGACTTAATTTCGGAAGAAAGAAAGACTGAACTTTTGAAGCTTTCGGCCTACTTGAGATACAAAGACACAGATCCGATTAATCTAGTTTTTATTTGTACCCACAATTCTCGCAGAAGCATATTTGGGCAAGTTTGGGCAAAAGTTGCTGCCCATTATTATGGTATGGGAAATGTGGAAACGCATTCGGCTGGAACACAAGAAACAAACATTGCCAGCAGTGTAGTTTATACGTTTTCAAGTTTAGAATTTGACCTTGTTGTTGCCGGTGACGAAGAAAATTCGCGCCATTTTTTCATATTCGATGACAGAAGCAATGCCTGTATTTGTCAATCTAAAACGTTGGAACACCATAGTCTTCCCAAGTCAGAATTTGGTGCCATAATGACTTGTGCAAGTGCAGATCAAGCATGTCCTATTGTTTCAGGATCGGAACTTAGACTTTCTCTGCCATTTGAGGATCCAAAACATAGCGACGGAACCTCGAATGCTCAGCAAGAATATAGAAAATGCTCCAATCAAATCGCGCGGGAGATGTTATTCACTTTTGCTAATATTCGAAAAAGTGAACATTGAAGAGTTACGTGTCGAATTCATTGCCTCCTTTCAATTGTTTTTCTTTGGAACCGTCGCCTTCGTTTTCTCTGAGCAACATCCTGAATTTGCGCCCTTAACAGTGGAATTCATTTTTGGAATTAAGGCGTACATTGGTTCTGCCGTATAAAGATAATTGGTTCCAAAATTTTGTCTGCCAAAACCTTTACACCGCTTCTACCAATAGTTTATCACAAACGGATTGGCTAAGCGTTTCTTTTTTATGTCGGTCATACGTTACAACCAAACTACCATCAAAGGATTCTACAGAAAGAATTTCTAGAACCAACCCCAATTTTATTTCACGTCGATTCAAAAACATTAAGAAATCCGTTGAAGAGTTTATTAATGAAATCAAGCGAAATTTTTGACCTTTATTCCCTTCTGAAAGTTTTGCGTATTTCTTTCTTTTAATGCTTCCATCTTTTTCTGGAATTGGCGAACCGTGCGGATCTAAAGAAGGATCACCTAACAATTCATTCATTCGGTTGAAAAAAGCATCTGATTTAACATGCTCGACTTGCTCCGCAATTTCATGCACTTCTTCCCAACCGAAACCCATTCGTTCCACTAAATACATTTCGGTCAATCTATGTTTTCGAATAACTAGCCCAGCCATTTTTTTTCCTAAATCAGTCAATTGAATAGGTCGGTATTTCTCATATTTGATCCACTCCTTCTCGGATAACTTTTTAATCATGGAGTTGGCGGTAGGTGTGCTTACATTCAAAAGACCGCTCAATTCAGAAACTGAACACTCTCCTTTCTCGGCGGAAAGTTTTAGAAGCGCTTTTAAATAATTTTCCTCTGTTGCTGACGCCATATCCTTAAATGTATAAAATCAAAAATAAGTAAAATTAGCAGCTTGCCATAGGGAATTCAATTTAATCTTAAAATCAACTAAAATATTTTTTAGACTCATCTAACTTTTTATCTTTGGCCTATAAAATAAAAACTATGCGTTTAATCATTTTCATCTCAAGCCTCCTATTCTCTATTCCTTTATTTTCACAAGGCATAGAAACAGATAGGCCTGACCAAACTGAGGCCAGCTCTACTGTTGAAGAAAAACGACTTCAAATTGAATCAGGTGTTTTGATAGAATTTGCAGACAACGAAAAAATTAATTCACGATCGATTTTATTACCCACCACCCTAATTCGTTTGGGAGTAAGTGATTATTTTGAACTAAGAATTCTCACTCAATACGAAAACAATGAAGTTTTCAAGGTAAAAAATCACGGTATAAGCGACTTAGAATTAGGGACAAAAATTCAAATATATCAGAAAGAAGATGCACGTTTTGAAATGGCTTTTCTTTCACACCTTCGCATCCCAACGGGCACGAAATCAGTTAGGAATGAAAATATTGGAACTATCAATAAACTTTGTTTTTCGAATAAAATAAATGACAACTTCTTCATAGGGTATAATCTGGGGTTCAATTATGAAGGAAATTATTATGGAAACGTTACTTATTCAATGGCTCTGAATTATTCGCTTTCCGAAAAAGTAGCGGTGTACGCTGAACCATATGGCGAAATCACCAATTTTGAAACGCTAATGGCAAATTTCGACAGTGGATTTACCTATTTACTTCACGAAAATTTACAATTCGATTTTTCTTTTGGATTAGGTTTAAATCACGATATGAACTACCTCTCTTTGGGATTGTCCTGGAAAAGTAAAGAATAACTGCGGCCTGCACTTCATTTAACTATCTTTGTCCCATGAAGGAAAGCACAAAAGAATACATCGCAAATTTAGGATTTGAACAACTGACCGAAATGCAAGAATCTGTTTTCGAAGCATTTCCGAAAAATAAAGATGTGGTGCTTTATTCACCAACTGGTTCGGGGAAAACTGTGGCTTTTCTATTGCCTCTATTGGAAAATATTGATGCAAGCTCAACTGGTATTCAAGGTTTAATTATTAGTCCTACTCGGGAACTTGCGCTTCAAATTGAAACCGTAGGTCGAAAATGTTCAAGTGAGTATAAGTTTAACGTCGTTTACGGTGGTCATTCGATGCGAACGGAAAAGCAAAGTTTGACCGTTGCTCCATCGATACTTGTGGCAACACCTGGTAGATTATGTGATCACATTGAAAAAGGTTCCGTTAATCTAGAAAACCTTCAGTTCTTAATTTTAGACGAATTCGACAAATCTTTGGAAATGGGTTTTCAAGAAGAAGTCGGATATATAATTGACCACACTCCTCGTTCGGTTCATACAATTTTATCTTCAGCGACAACTTTAGAAGAAATTCCTTCATTCACCGGAATAAATAATCCTTTTGAAGTTAACTTTTTAGATGACATCAAAGTGAAATTAACCTTACAGAAAGTAACGTACGGAGAAGAAGAAAAACTACCGCGTCTTTTTGAAACAATTTGTTCATTGCCCAACGAACCCACCATGATATTCTGTAATCATCGAGAAGCGACAGAAAGAATATGTGAACATCTTCAAGAAATGGGTGTACCTGCTTTGGCCTTCCATGGCGCAATGGAACAACAGGATAGAGAGCGAACTTTGATTCGTTTTCGCAATGGCTCAGCAAACTATTTAGTTTCAACGGATCTTGCAGCACGAGGTTTAGATATTCCAGAAATTGGAACAGTTATCCATTATCAATTGCCACACAAGGAGGACGGTTTCATACATCGTAATGGACGAACGGCCCGTATGATGGAAAAAGGGTTGGCACTAGTTTTAACAGAAGAAGGGAAAAATCTACCCGATTATATAAATCAAACTATTTCTGAGTTTAATCAGAGGGAAGAAATCCAATTGCCCGAAAACCCCAATTGGGATACGCTCTATTTCAGTGGTGGGAAAAAGGATAAAATCAATAAAATTGATATCGTTGGATTTCTCGCGAAGAAAGGCGGCTTGCAAAAAGGTGAAATTGGACTAATCACTGTCCTGGATCATTGGTCATTTGTTGCCATCAGTCGAGAAAAAATCAATTCAATTCTGCCAGTTATAATCAACGAGAAAGTAAAAGGGAAAAAGTTGAGAATAGATATCGCGCGTTAGTTTTTAGAGAGCTTATAAAAATCTAATATTGTTCTTTCCGCGATTTTGTTCTGTGGTGTAAATTGATCATCGTTTTCGCCCCCTGCTCGACTGTGAAACGGAAACCATTTCTAAATGTATCCGCCTGCCATCCAATCATTATACCAAAGTTCGAACATAACAGAGAGCAGGCGTGATTGCAATTCTTGATTAACTGCCGCTTCTTTTTTATCAAAATCCCATGGCTTTGCGCCAGCATAATCGATACTTCGATAACCGCATTCAGTGAACAGAATCTGCTTTCGGTTCTTCTCAGCACATATCTTCATTTTCTCGATATGTGACTTCCATCCTTCTCTAATCTCTTGTTCCGATGGATTTTTCCCATCATTCTAGGGGAAATAGGCATCCACTCCTATGTAATCCATATCTTTCAGAAAAATGGGTTTATCAAAACAATCCCAATTCTCAGCATATGTGAGCTTTCCACTATATATTTTCCGCACCTCATTTACCAACTTTGTCCGAAACTGTGGTCTGTTTGAAACAAACTTTCCCAATTCAGTTCCTATGCAAAACAACTCCACCTTCTGATCCTCCGCGACCCTGGCAAAGTTTAAAATGAAATTCGCATAGTTCTCTTCGAACTGCAACCAGTCTGTTTCAGAGTTCATTTCAATAAATCCAGTAAAATCTCCTCCTCCAATCCAAATTTGAGGTTTAAGCATGATTTCAAAACCTTCTTCTCTGCATTGTTTTATTGTTTCTATACAACCTTCCGTTCGTTCGTCCCACCATTGTCTCGGATGGTCAAAACGTAAATCAGGACTTTTTAAAGTAGGCATGAACCCAAACGGTATGATTGCTAAATGATTGGCATGAGTTTGTTGTAAAACATCCAATTCTCCAAGAGCATAAGGAGTGCTCGAAGCCACGAAACTAAACCCATTTATTTTGATGTTTTTCGTCGAATCCTTGACTATTCATTCTTCAACTTGAGTATTCGCTCGGCATGCGCTCAATAAAATAGTAGTCAGCAACAAAGTAAACCGGAAAATAGACATAACAAGTTTTGGTTTTACGTTAAATTTAGTGAATTCAACATAATTATTTACTATGCATGCATATGAAAATAATATTTTTCGTATATTAGCTATATAAAACCAACATCAAATGTCAGAATCAACAATTAAAGCAATAAAAGGTGGTGAATTCATAATCAGAAAATCGACACCTGAGGAAATATATACTCCAGAGGATTTCACGGAAGAGCAGCGTATGATTGCTCAGATGTGTACAGATTTTATCAATCAAGAAATCAAACCAAATCTAGATCGAATTGACGGTATGGAAGATGGATTGATGCAGTCTATTATGGATAAAGCGGGCGAACTAGGTCTACTAGGTCTTTCTGTACCTGAAAATCTCGGTGGAATGGGAGTCGACTTCAATACGACCATGTTAGCAACTGAATACCTGGGACTTGGACATTCGTTTTCTGTGGCATATGGAGCACATACAGGAATTGGAACTTTGCCTTTACTATATTATGGTAATGAAGAACAAAAGGAAAAATACATTCCTAAATTGGCTTCAGGTGAGTGGAAAGCGGCTTATTGCTTAACAGAACCAAGTGCAGGTTCGGATGCAAATTCGGGTAAAACGAAAGCTGTTCTTTCTGCCGATGGAAAATTTTATTCCGTAACCGGTCAAAAAATGTGGATCACCAATGGTGGATTTGCAAACTTCATGACTGTATTTGCTAAAATTGAAGACGACAAGAATTTGACTGCTTTTTTGGTTGAAGCAGATTCGGAAGGAATTACCTTAAACCCCGAAGAGAAAAAGATGGGAATCAAAGGTTCATCCACTCGACAAGTATTCTTCAACAATGTGCAAGTTCCAGCTGAAAATATGCTATCTGAACGCGGAAACGGATTTAAGATAGCCATTAATATTTTGAACATTGGTCGGATTAAACTAGCAGCAGGTGTTCTAGGGGGATCGAAACAAAGTATCACCGAATCTGTTGTTTATGCCAACGAAAGAGAACAATTTGGTCGTCCAATTTCAAAATATGGAGCCATAAAATACAAACTGTCTGAACAAGCTATTCGCACCTACGCACTTGAATCTGCAACATACCGCGCATCGCAGAATATTGAAGATGCCATTGCAGCTTTAAAGGAGAGTGGAATGGATAAAGGCCAGGCTACTTTAAAGGGAATCGAACAATTTGCCGCTGAATGTGCTATGTTGAAAGTTGCTGGCTCTGAATGCTTAGACTATTGTGTGGACGAAGCCGTTCAAATTTATGGAGGAATGGGTTACTCTGCCGAATCTTCAGTAGAAAGAGGATATAGAGATGCACGCATCAATCGAATTTTTGAAGGAACGAACGAAATCAATCGAATGTTAACTGTTGATATGATTTTGAAACGTGCCATGAAAGGTGAATTGGACCTTATGGGACCAGCCATGAAAGTTGCTGGAGAATTGATGAGCATTCCGCCAATGGACGACTTACCAGAAGGTGTTTTTGCAAAAGAAGATTTGATGCTTGAAGGATTCAAAAAAACAATTTTGATGGTAGCAGGTTCAGCAGTTCAAAAATTAATGCAAACCCTAGGAAAAGAGCAGGAAGTACTAATGAGTATTTCTGATATTGCAATAGATACGTATGTAGCCGAAAGCACCTTGTTACGTGTTCAAAAGGCCTTAATCAATAAATCTGAAGAAGAATTGGCTCCACAAATTGCCATGGTAAAAACATTGTTTTTCGATCTTTCAGATAAAATTGCGAAACATGCGAAAGATGCAATTTATTCATTCGCTGAAGGTGATGAGAGAAAAATGATGTTAATGGGTGTGAAACGATTCACGAAAACGAATGAAATCAATCCGAAAGAATTGCGTCATTTGATTGCAGGAAAAATAATCGAGGCAAATGAATATTGTTATTAATCAAACAAGATCGACCAAATTAAACGGACGGTTTTAAAACCAAAGGGGCGAAAAATTTTTCGCC
>DDBE01000038.1:12274-16329 GCA_002332715.1 Flavobacteriales bacterium UBA2040 | reverse complement strand
AGGGGCGAAAAATTTTTCGCCCCTTTGTTTTTTATTTAAATGATATTATTTTTTCTTCGCAGGTAAAAATTTAATTCCATCTGCTTCAAAACCCATATTGATTTTAGCTTCTGTAATTTTTTCAATTTCTTCTTGAGTTTTACCTGCATCTTCAGCGAAGTGACGTAACATGTCTACTGAAATAGTATCCACAAACAAATCTCCATGAAGAAAAGCTTGAGTTCCAAGTTTTGTATCTGTTGGAATAGTAAAGTGATCTTTGAATCGAACCATCATTTCAGCACCGCTTTTTTGTTTGATGTTAATCCAACATCCAGCTTTCGCACAAACTTCTTCAATTTCAGCTGTTACAGTATACGCTTTACGGGCACTTGCATTCACTTTGAAATCAGCCACCATTACATCAATCGGAATTGCTTTGGCGATATCAACAGAATGGGGTCCATATTCTGAATAACCTACTACTTCTTTTTTCGATGGATCAAAGCACGAACTAACAAGCATTGCCACGGCTAAAAAGCCAAACACATAATTTTTCATTGTAATTTTTTTTACAAAAGTCGGAAAAATCTATGGTTTTTCGGGTGTTATTACCCCTTTTTACCATCTTTTAAGTAAGTAGCGTAAAACTCGTCTATGGTATACTTCTTCTCCATGTACCGAATTTCTCTAATTCCTAATGATATAAACAATCTACCCATCACGTGCACAGCGCGGTCTTCACTGTCTTGCAACTTTATATTTACAAGATGTGTTTCTTTATTGAAAACAACAGTAAAGTAAATAGTATAAAATTCTGCACTTAACTCAACGTCTTTTGCTGTTATATCTTCTGGGAGTTCAAAGGTGAATAACCCTTTTTCATGTGAGGTCACAAATTCATCTTGGCTAATGGCTTTGGCAAATTTATCTTGCGCCGAAGTTACGGAGGCAAAGGCGAAACAGATTGTCAGTATTGAAAAGATAGTTTTAATATTCATGGTATTGTGTTTTTAACTGAATACCAAAGTACAAAAAGCTAACCAACTTTCAAAAGTTAAAACAAATCGCTTGAATTGCTTTCAAAAAGGTAAACATTAACTTTACACCTAGATCATTCTTTTTTTATGTCAAACAAAAAAAACAAACCTGTTTCGAAACTTCTCTCCTTTATGTTCGAAGACAAATTGGAAGTCGGTTGCGATGAAGCAGGGCGCGGTTGTTTGGCAGGACCAGTTGTCGCTGCTGCTGTTATTCTCGATCCTAATAATCCAATAATAGGTCTAAATGATTCTAAAAAAATTACAACAAAAACACGTCAACTATTACGGCTGGAAATCGAAGAAAAATCACTCGCCTGGGCGGTTGGAATCTGTTCGCCTGCAGAAATAGACGAAATAAACATTTTGAATGCCAGTTTTTCAGCTATGCACAAGGCTCTCGACCAAATTAAAAGTAATTTTGACCACATTTTAGTAGATGGAAATAGGTTTCATTCCTACAAAGATATCCAACACACTTGGGTCATCAAAGGAGATGGAAAATACCAAAGTATTGCAGCGGCCTCAATATTAGCCAAAGAAAATAGAGATGAAATAATGCGTGAACTAGATAAAAAGTTTCCAGAATATCTTTGGCACAAAAATAAAGGATACCCAACCAAACAACATCGTGAGGCAATTTCCAGACATGGCAGTAATGAGTATCATCGAATGACCTTTCAACTTCTTCCTGGGGTTCAAACCGAATTGCAATTTGATTAAACAAACCGTTGTTGAGACTTTCTTTCAGACCAAACAAAAGAGGCCCGACAATACTTTATTTTTGTTAGATATAATCAGCAGTCCTCCATGATTCGGAATTTCCTTTTTTTAATCTTGACCATTGCTTCCTTGATATGGATCTTTTTCGCTGGTCAAGAATTAATCAATTTTTCAGGCAACGAAAATCCTGAACGACTTTTTGGGCAAGAGGATGGTCGTGTACTTATTATCAATCGTGCCTCTGAAATTGAATTGACCTACGTTGATTTCTATGTTCAACCAAGATTGTCAGAGTTAGTTTCTATTTTAAAATCCAATCAAAGCAAGAACGAACGGATGATTATTTCGGAACGAAAAGCTCATGTTGTGATTGAAAAAACGGAACCCATCAATAACGAACGAATCAAAGAGCTTTTCAAAGGCCATGATATAATCGAAGTTACCTCCAAAAAGTTTTTATGGAAAGAGTTTACAATTGAGAGAAATAAGGGTGTAATGGAAGTATACATTGCCTCCGAAAAAACGAACAACACCAACGAAAAGTGGTATACTTTTGACAAAAAAAGTGCTTGTTCTATCGTTCAGTTCACAAACGAAACACCCACTGTAACCGACTATTATCAGAACGAAGGCGTGATTTCAACTTATAGCCGAGCCGTTCATAAAACGTCTAGTTACAAAAGTATCAACGATCGGGAAATGTTTGCTAATAGAATCCCAGATTTCATAACGAGTTATCAATTTCAGGAAAGAAATTATACCATTCGTAATGATCCAACGTTTCAGGAAAGCATAGCGAATAAATGGGCAAATATGGGGATGGTAATATTTGAATATAAGAACCACCCATTTCTTTTAATGGATTTAGCAAAAGGAAAAGAACCTAGCCTGTATATAGACAATTACAAAGATGTGCAGGATAACAGCAATCGACATTACAAAGACTTATCGATTACAAAGAACTTTCCAAATAATCCAAAATCTGGTTTCTACATGCACGTTTTTGAGGACTATGTTTTATTTGCTGAAAACGAGGATGCGTTGTTGGATTTGGAAGCTAGTTTAGAATTAGGTCAAATGCTTTCATTGAATAAAAAGAAAATAGATAAAATATACAATGAAACACCAAAAACAGTTTGTTTCAGGGAATGGACCAGTGAGAAAAAAGTTGCCGTAACTACCTATAATGGCAGTTCCATGACAGTAGAAGTTAAAGCGGCTAAAATGGTTGAGCCAACAAGACCTATGGAATCAAGCACGGTAGGTTTTGCCATGAACGGTATTGGAAAATTATTGCTGACTCACCCTTCTAATGATATTGCATTTGCGGTTTCCGATGCGAACACTTTATATGGAATCACTAGGAATAAAAAACATTTTGAAATCAATCTCAAAGAAGATACAAAAGGAGAGATGCAGTGGATAAATAGTAAAAACACTGAATTCTTGATTACTGGTTTAACTAAGGTCCATGTATTGACGACCAGTGGAAAGTACGTGAAAGGATTTCCCTTAAATATTTCAGAAGGCATTAGCAAACGAATCACCACATTTACATGGAAAGGAAAAACGAATTTTCTTGCTACAAGCAACGCGGGAAATTATTTTTGGATAAATGACGCTGGTGAAATAGTACAAACCGGAAAAGTAGAAGTAAGTAATCTTACCTCTCCTCCTATTGCTTGGGTATCACAAAAAAGGTTGTTTTTCGGTTTTCAAGGCGACGGTGATTTCGCTATGATTGAAGCGGAGAAAAAGAAATTACTACGCACCTTCCCATTACCAATCGGCGCAATTACCGCAGTGTTACAAAACGAAATAGTATTTTATTCTACTGAAAACAACCAACTTATAAAATACAATCAACGAGGTATAAAAACTGTTTTGGCGCAGCATTCACAAATCAACTGGATGCGACCTGACAAAATCGATGATAACAGTTTTTACATTAAAGACGGAGACAAAGTCTTTCATTATTCTGAAACTGGTAAAATTCTAAGAACCATTAAAATGAATATAAATTCTGTGGATTGCATAAAGCGATATGAAAAAACAGGCAAAGGTTCCGTTCTGGGAGTGTTGGATGGAATGGCTAATCGAATAAGTTTATTTCGCAAGGACGGAAATCTCATTCCTACGGAAAACAATCAAGGTCAAATTAGCTTTGGAATTTCCACATCCAACGGACAATCAAACCTTTACACCATTTCAGATAAATTCGTAATTCATTACGTTCTGTAAGATAATTAACCTACTTGTACTATAATAAAGTATTTACTAATAATTTAAATTATTATGAAACGATTTTATTTT
>DDBE01000038.1:10720-12017 GCA_002332715.1 Flavobacteriales bacterium UBA2040 | reverse complement strand
TATTACGGTCTCTGTTTTAGCCGTTTCTTGTCGAAAAAATCAGGACAAAAACGATTCTGCTGAAATTGCAAAACAAAGTTCAACAGCACAAACATCTATGAACGATATTGGTATTATGACTGCAGAAGCAATTCATGGTTCTTACACTTCATTTGCTGCAACCTGAGCGGCCATAACGCATGACACAACTGGAGTTTCAAAAGGAATAATTATTGATTATGGCACAAGTGATTGTGTTTGTGCAGATGGAAAAAGAAGACATGGAATATTAACAGTTTCTGCTCCGACTGGATTTGTAAATTTTGGTAGCACTATCAAAACATCAACGAGAAATTATTTTGTTAATGACAACCAGATTGATGGATCAAGATCAATTACATTGACAAATCTGAATACTTCAAAAATAAACTAAGCTGCAACCGTTACTATACCAGAAGATAGAGGAACCTTTAAATGGAACGGCAATTTCGTAAGAACATATGTTTCCGGTAAGAACACACCTTACCTTCAAGATGACGAATACACGTATACTGGTTCTGCAAATGGGGTGAACACAAAAGAAGTTGAATACACCATGAAAATTACTGAGCCTTTGAAAATTCAAATGGAATGTCGTTGGATTAAAGGTGCAATTTTCACAATCTCTGCACCTTCCATTAAAGAAGAAGCGATGTTGGATTATGGTTCTGGTGATTGCGATAACAAAGCTAAGTTGAAATACGGTAAAAAGGAAGCGATAATTACAATCTAATTTCAAGTTTCTTCAAACATAATTAAAACACCAAGTTTTCGCTTGGTGTTTTTTTATACTTTTACTTTTTATGAAAAACCTTAGCAAAACTCAACGTTTCGGACTCAGCGTATTGACAGGAACGTTAATGGGTATTTCCTTCCCTTTTACCGGCAGCTTGTTCATACTGAGTTTCGTAGCTTGGGTGCCTTTGTTGCTTTTAGAGGATTATATTTCAAGAAAAAACTATCGATCAGGGAAAGTCTGGATGCATGCATTTATTGCCTTTTTTTTATATAATCTGATAACTACATGGTGGATTTACTTCGCAAGTTTCGGCGGTGCCGTCATGGCTGTTTTAGCCAACTCATTCTTAATGGCGTTTGTCTTTTATTTTTATCATTTAGCAAAAAAACACATCGGTCCTAAAGAAGGATACATTAGTTTAATCTTGTTTTGGGTAGCATTCGAATATTTGCATTTTCATTGGGAAGTTTCTTGGCCGTGGCTGAATTTAGGAAACACTTTTGCGCGCGTTCCTTGGCTCGTACAATGGTATAATTTCTC
>DDBE01000038.1:6081-10345 GCA_002332715.1 Flavobacteriales bacterium UBA2040 | reverse complement strand
CTCAAAAACAAATACTTGAAAGGTCAGGCGATAAAAAGTCAGCAAGCTTTGTTGCTCGTTTTGATTTTATTTCTTGCTGTTCCAACTAGTATTTCTTTGGTGCAATACTTCAGTTATTCTGAGAAATCGAATCCAGAAAACGTAGTCATTATTCAACCGAATATAGATCCGTACACGGAAAAATTTACGTCGCCATTGCAAGGTCAAATTGACAAAACCCTGGCATTAACAAAAGGAAAAATAACAGAAAAGACTGATCTTGTGCTTGCACCAGAAACAACCTTAAGTTATGAGTTTTATGAGGATCAAATTGGGGCATACTCTTTTTACAACTCATTAGATTCTGCAGTTCAAAAATGGAATTGCGATTTCCTTTTAGGCGCTTCAACGAGCAAAATATTCGACAAAAAAAACTCGAGTGCTTCACGTGCTTTTAGCAACCGTCCTGGATATTGGGAGAGCTACAACACTTCCTATATAATGCGTCCGAATGGAGAGAATGAATTTGTTCATAAATCCAAATTGGTATTGGGTGTTGAAAAAGTTCCATTTATCTCTTATTTACCTTTCCTCGACAAATGGGCAATTAATTTAGATGGCGCTTCGGGTTCGCTAGGAGTTTCTGAAGAACCTATGATTTTCAAAGGTAAGAATGGGTGGTTTGCACCTGTTGTTTGTTATGAATCCGTTTATGGTGAATTCGTTGCAGAACAAGTAAGAAAAGGAGCTGAATATATTGCCATTATTACGAATGATGGTTGGTGGAAGGATACGCCAGGTTACAAACAACACTTGGCATTCGCACGACTAAGAGCAGTTGAAAACAGGCGAGCTGTAGCACGAAGTGCCAATACAGGTTCGAGTGCCATCATCAATCAACGAGGGGATATTATTCAAAAAACGGCCTGGTGGGTGCCATCAACCATAGTTGGAACCCTAAATAGGAACAAAGAATTGACAATCTATTCCAAATACGGTGATTTCTTTGGACGTTCTTTTACTTTTGTTTCAGCGTTGCTCATTTTGTATACTTGGGTAAAGCGATTCAAAAATAAATACGGAATAAGTGAAACCAAAAAATAGGTTTAAGCGTTTATCAGACTATTTCAGAAGAAACACAAGTATTAAACTCCACCGAAAACTTAGTAGAAAATCACGGTGATTATCTTTTTCAATTTGCCATGTCTAAATTGAAGAATCTGAATATTTCCCTTGATCTGGTGCAGGAAACTTTGCCAACAACGCTAGAGAAAATCGACCAATTTGAAGGCAGAAGTTCCTTGCGGACCTGGATGACGACTATTCTAAATCGCAAGATTATTGATTATTGGAGAAAAGACAAACGCAACAATGTGTCCATACCTTCAGACGAAATATCGGATGAAATAAATGATACTGTCATGCACCAAAACCCTAAAAATCCGGCTGAACTAGCAGAAGAAGCTGAAAGTCGGTCGATTATGGAGATGTGTATGGACCACTTACCTGATCAATGGAGAAAAATCTTACATGCCAAATACTACGATGAAAAAAATGGTAAAGAAATAAATAAGGAGTTTTCAATAACCTCGTCTAATTTCTGGGTAATCGTGCACAGAGCAAAAGCACGATTGCGCGGATGTATGGATAAAAAGTATTTATCGTGAGTAAGGATTGTGAAAATGGCCATAGTTTAATGTGCGAGGAAACTCATACAAGCGTGGAAAAATCTTTCTGGCAAAAGTTAAATTTTGTGGAGGCGATGAAAATGCGATTCCATTTATTTATTTGCAAGAATTGCAGCGCGTATGAAAAGGACAGCAAAGTCTTACATAGATTGTTGTGCTGCTTGAAAGCCAAAGAAAAAAAGCATCGCTTAATGCCGAGGAAAAAGAGGCTTTGAAGAAAGCTATAGTTAAATAGACGGTCTCGACTCCCTTTCTAGATTAAAGGCAAGCGCTCAGACCTCGAAATCAACTGCGCTCTGTTTGCCGACAAGTAAATCAGACCTCTGTCCTTCTCGAAAAATTAAATTCCTGTATAATTCTGAGGCGTGATTGTTTTCAATCTTCCTTTTACCTCATCTGAAACAGCCAATGATTCGATAAATGCGTGAACTGATTCTTTGGTCACCGCTTCGTTCTTTCGAGTCAAACCTTTCAAAGCTTCGTATGGTTTTTCGAAATCTATACTTCTTAAGATGGTTTGAATCGCTTCGGCAACAACTGCCCAATTATTTTCTAAATCAGCCGAAATTGCCGCTTCATTCAACAACAGTTTATTCAAACCATTTAAAGTCGATTTCATGGCAATAAAAGTATGCGCAAAAGGCATCCCTATTGTTCTCAAGACAGTCGAATCCGTTAAATCTCTTTGCAAACGAGAAACTGGAAGTTTTGACGATAGGTGCTCAAACAAAGCATTTGCAATTCCAATATTTCCTTCTGAATTTTCAAAATCGATTGGATTTACTTTGTGTGGCATTGCGCTCGAACCAATTTCACCCTCTTTCAATTTTTGTTTGAAATAATCCATGGAAATATAAGTCCACATATCTCGGTCCAAATCCAGAATAATGGTATTAATTCGTCTCAAACAATCAAAAAGTGCAGCTAAATTATCGTAATGATCAATTTGTGTAGTTGTTTGCGAACGATTTAAACCCAAAGTTTCGTTGACAAATTTGTTTGCAAAAGCCTTCCAGTTGTGATTAGGATACGCAATATGATGTGCATTGAAATTCCCCGTTGCTCCTCCGAATTTTGAAGAATATGGCATGTTTTTCAATTGCTCTACTTGCACTTCCAAACGTTCAACGAAAACTTGTATTTCTTTCCCTAAGCGAGTTGGTGAAGCAGGCTGACCGTGCGTTCTTGCCAAAAGCGGAATGTTCTTCCAAACTTCTTGATACGTTTTTAATTGATTCAACATGGAATCAAAAAGAGGTAAATATTGTTCGTTCACCGCTTCTTTCAACGAAAGTGGAATACTTGTGTTATTGATGTCTTGTGATGTAAGGCCAAAATGAACAAATTCAAGATACTTTTCTAAGCCCAGTTCGCGCATTTTATCCTTAACAAAATACTCAACCGCTTTCACATCATGGTTGGTCACTTTCTCTGTGCCCTTGATCCATGTTGCATCTTCTTCTGAAAAATTAGAAATAATAGCATTCAAATTGGTGAATTTCTCCTTTGGAAAATGATCCATTCCAGCGATTCCTTCTTCGGCAAGTGCCATTAAATATTTAATCTCAACGATAACGCGATACTTTATTAAAGCAAATTCTGAGAAATACGGACGAAGTTCCGATGTTTTGGCATGGTATCTTCCGTCAATGGGTGAAATGGCTGTTAGAGAATTCAGTATCATGTTTTCGTATTTATTGATTATCAATCTTTTAGCTTCAATTGGAAAGAAAAAAGAAAGCGCAAAGATAGTGTTTTTGGTGGAAAGTTTTTTAGTGAAGAGTGAAAAGTGCCTGAGTGCGGAGTTTTGGAAATGATTTGCAAACCTCGACGCTCTTCACTTTCGACTTTAACACTTTTCCCTCTTTCACTTATATTGCAGTTTTTGTTCTTACTTTTGCCCATGCTTTATTTACAGCAGTTTTGGTCGGGATTGAAAGCGTTTGGAAAGGCGTTTCAATTTATTTTCCAGAATCATTTGTATTGGTTTTTCCTTCCTCCTGCACTTCTGATGTTGGGAATTTATTACGTTGGAGATTTGATCAGTAATCGACAAGTTACCTTCCCGATGGATACGATAAACGATATAGTTTGGGCTTCGTTGCGTGTTTTGGTAGAGTTGACCATTGCTATTTTACTCATGAAGTTTGCAAAATATATGGTCGTGGTAATTCTTTCACCGATGCTTTCTTTCCTCTCTCAAAAAACAGAGAAGAAATTAACGGGTAAAACCTATCCTTTCAGTGCGAAGCAGTTGTGGCATGACATTCAAAGAAGTTTTAGAATCGTTGTGCGAAATTTGATGTGGGAATACACCTTTTTTCTCATCATTTTTATCGTGAGTATTTTAGGATGGAAAGATGCCCAATCAGCACCAATTTTTTATTTAACATTTTTGATAGGTTTCTTCTATTACGGATTTAGTTTTCTCGATTACGTGAACGAACGCCGCAAATTAGACATTGACGAGAGTATCATTTTCATCCGAAAACACCGTGGACTAGCGGTAGTTATTGGCGGTGTTTATTCAGTTCTTATTTTAATGCCAGTCGACCTTTCGATTTTATTTGATTTCGCTACACAAGAAAGTGTTGACG
>DDBE01000038.1:475-5703 GCA_002332715.1 Flavobacteriales bacterium UBA2040 | reverse complement strand
CAGTGGTAACAATAGTTGCGGCTACCATCGCCATGTATGATATGGGATATTTAAAATCGGATAAAACTAAAGAGCAAAAAAAAACCTCCAACAATTCGATTAACGCGACTGTTGAAGGTTCCATTGAGAATTCAAATGAGAATTAGTTCTTTATCCATCTAAAGACAACGTTCGTTTCATTTGCCAAACGACCAACGTAAGATCCGTTGGTCAAATCTTTCACATCAATTGACAATTTAGCTTCCGATAAAACAACCGTTTTAATCAATCGTCCATCAGTGGAATAAAAATAAAGTGTTTCACCTAAGTACAACTCATCTACCTCTACATTTAGAAAATCACTCGTTGGATTCGGAAACCAGCTAAAATTCAATTTATTCGTTTCGTTTAGCCCTGTGAAATCCGGTGACAATGTCAACGTAGTTGATTGACTCCTCAATGTGAAAAATAAAAATAAGATTTATTCCTTAGTTTTGCTTCGTGAAACGATTATCAGTGAAAATAGCGTATCGAGGAACGAACTTTCACGGTTGGCAAAAACAGCCGAATGGAGTGACTGTCCAAAGTACAATTGAAGAATGTTTTTTTAGACTTATGGGCCAAAAAGAACATGGAATTGTCGGATGTGGAAGAACCGATGCCGGCGTTCACGCTAGCGAGTATTTTTTTCATGTTGACGTTCCTAACGAAACGGATATTAAGATCCTTCATTACAAGCTCAACAGCATGGTTGGAGACGATATCGTTATACAAGGCATCAAAGAAGTTTCTGCAGATTGGCATGCCCGATTCGGCGCAACAAAACGCACGTATCGCTATTTCATTCATACGGAGAAAGACCCCTTTATTCTGGATAGAAGTGTTTTTATTCGATCTGAAATTGACATCGATAAAATGAATGAAGCGTGTCAATATATTTTGGGCAAACAAGATTTTACCTCGCTTTCGAAATTGCATACAGATGTAAAAACGAATATTTGCGATGTTACAACTGCCAAATGGGTCAAAGTTGATGCATCAAATTACTATTTCGAGATTTCGGCCGATCGTTTCCTACGAAATATGGTACGAGCAACTGTCGGAACGCTTTTGGAAATCGGATACGGCAAAAAAGAACCTTCAGAAATGAAAGTTATTCTGAGTAAAATGGACAGACAGGAGGCTAGTATGTCGGCACCTGGACAAGGGTTGTTTTTGTTTAGGGTGGAGTATTAGGAATTCAGTTAGAATAATAATTATTCGACGACACCCACCTTAATCCCTCCCTAAGGGAGGAAACAAAAAATCATTTCACAACTAGTACATAATTGTTCTTTTTTCCTTTTCCGAGAAGAACATATTTATCGTTGATCAAGGTTTCTTTCGTAATCGAAAAGTCTCCGTTTACTTTCTCTTTGTTAACAGAAATGGAATTCTCTTTCAGCCCTCGTTTTACCTCTCCGTTGGACGGTAAAAAATCTGTTTTCCCAACAAAAGCATCCATCAAGTTCATTCCAGCATCCACATCAGCACGACTTACTTCGGCTGTTGGCACTCCATCAAAAATAGCGAAGAAGTCTTTTTCAGTAAGCTTGCGTAAATCGTCTGCAGAAGATTTACCGAATAGGATTTGACTTGCAGCAATAGCCGTATCCAGTTTTTCTTGTCCGTGAACGCGAATCGTAATATCTTCAGCGACGGCAGTTTGCAATTTGCGCAAGTGCGGTTCTGCTTGATGTTCTGCAATTATTTTATCGATTACTTCTTTTTCTAAGAGCGTGAAAATCTTTATATAGTTTTCAGCATCAGCATCGCTAGAATTCAACCAAAACTGGTAAAACTCATATGGAGTAGTTCTATTTTCATCCAACCAAACAGCACCTGAAGCAGTTTTTCCGAATTTTGTTCCGTCCGCTTTTTTAATCAAAGGTGTTGTCACAGCATACGCTTCATTTCCACTTTTGCGACGAATCAATTCTGTACCTGTAACGATATTTCCCCATTGATCAGAACCTCCTAATTGCACAATACAATCTTTGTGTTTATTCAAATAGTAGAAATCGTAACCTTGGACCAATTGATAAGAAAACTCTGTAAATGAAAGTCCTGTTTCTAGTCGTTTTTTTACAGAATCTTTCGCCATCATGTAATTCACGGTGATGTGTTTTCCAACGTCGCGAATGAAATCCAAGAAGTTCATTTCTTTGAACCAATCATAATTGTTCACCATTTCGGCACCCGTTTCACTCGAATTAAAATCAAGAAAACGAGAAAGTTGTTCTTTCACACATTCCACATTATGGTTCAAAGTATCACCATCCAATAAATTTCTCTCGCCCGATTTCCCAGATGGGTCACCCACCATACCCGTTGCTCCGCCAACCAAAGCAAACGGCTTGTGACCTGCTCTTTGAAAATGAACGAGCGTCATAATTTGTACCAGATGCCCGACATGAAGTGAATCTGCAGTTGGATCAAAACCAATATAACCAGATCGAACTTGCTTGTTGAGCGCATCTTCCGTTCCAGGCATGATATCGTGAATCATTCCTCTCCATTGCATTTCGGCGATAAAATTTTTGGGCATTTTTTATTTTTTATTTTTGAGTCAAGACGGATGGACGAAAAGACTCCGGACTGACGCGAGATTATATAAAGTCTTTCCGTCCTAAGTCCTATCGTCTTGGGTCCTAAATATCTACTTCTTCGTAGTCAAATCTTTAAATACTTCTTCTAATCGTTTTTCTTCTACTCGGAGTGTCAATACGAGTAATTTTTGTTCTTGGGCGAATTGCGCGATACGTTTTCTCAAATCGGCATCTGCAGTTCCTTCAAACAACCAACCATCTCCAACTTTCTCTACTTTTCGAACTTGGCTGATGGCTTTCAATTTATTTTTTGGTACTTCACCTTCAAATTCAGCATAAACGGTTACTACATTTTTCTCCAATTGAAGTTCGTTTGGTTTACCATCGGCAACAATTTCTCCTCGGTTAATGATCACCACTCGATCACAAATTGCCTCCACTTCTTGCATAATATGCGTGGAAAGCATTACCGTTTTTTCTTTACCAATTTTCCGAATCAACTCGCGTATTTCAACCAATTGATTGGGATCTAAACCAGAAGTTGGCTCATCTAAAATAAGAACTTCGGGATCGTGGATAATCGCTTGCGCTAAACCAACCCGTTGACGATATCCTTTTGAAAGAGCACCAATCTTTTTGTTTTGTTCTATGTCCAGCCCAACCGCTTTGATCATTTCCGCAACGCGCTCTTTTACATTTTTAATTTTGTAAATATTCGCGACAAAAGTCAAATATTCCTTCACATACATGTCCGTATACAAAGGATTGTTTTCTGGGAGATAACCAATCAATTTTCGAGTATCCAAAGAATCAACACTTACTGGTAAACCACATACTTTCACGTCACCAGAAGTAGAAGGAATGAAACCCGTAATGATTTTCATCGTTGTTGATTTTCCGGCACCATTTGGACCTAAGAAACCAACTATTTCTCCTTTTTTCACTTCGAAACTTATTTCGTTTACAGCAGATTGTTCACCGTAGTATTTGGTCAGGTTTTTTACCTCTATTGACATTTGGGTTGTTTTGAAGGGCGAAGATAATGAAATTTCACTTTGAATAAGGTCTAAAACTTTCATCTTTGGCTGTTGGCTATTGGCCTTTGGCTTTTAACTATTCTTTTGCCAATAGCCAATAGCTAAAAGCCAACAGCTTCGTGGAATTAACTATCTTTGCCGCCAATGATTACCAAAGGAAAAGTTTTAAAATCGACCGGAAAATGGTACAACGTGCTTGAGCAGGACGGAGAAATGATCGTTTGTAGACTTCGCGGTAAGATTCGCATGTCTGGTTTGAAAACGACAAATCCTGTGGCAGTCGGAGATGAAGTGATACTTTCACCTGAACGAGATGATGAAAATCGCGGTGTAATTGTAGATGTGGAACCGAGAAGAAATTACATCGTTCGGAAATCGACAAACCTGAGTAAACAAATGCAGATTTTGGCGGCGAATGTCGATCGAGCTTATTTGATGGTTACGATTCACTCGCCAAACACACACTTAGCCTTCATCGATCGTTTTTTAGTTTCGGCCGAATCATTTCGAATTCCGTGTAGTTTATTGTTCAACAAAATGGATCAGTACAACGAAAAGGATTTGGTTAAAATTGATGAAATCATTGAAAAATTCGAAGCTATTGGATATCCTTGTCACAAAATTTCGACGTTTGATGAAGCTTCCGTCAATTTTCTGAAAGCTGAAATAAAAGGCAAACAAGTAATGATTGGTGGACACTCTGGTGTTGGAAAAAGTTCATTAATCAATACAATCGACACGGATCTTTCTGCACGAATTGGAGAAATATCCAAAGCGCATGCCCAAGGTCAACACACAACGACTTTTGCCGAAATGTTTCCATTATCTTCAGGTGGATTTATAGTAGACACGCCAGGGATTCGAGCTTTTGGAATTATCGATATAGAAAAAGAACACATCGGACATTATTTTCCAGAAATGCGCGAGCGAATGGAGAATTGCAAGTTCAATAATTGTCAGCACATCAACGAGCCAAAATGCGCAGTGAAAGAAGCGGTTGAAAATGGCGAAATTGCCGAAAGTCGCTATGAAAGTTATTGGACCATGTTGCACGAAGATGCAAGCGAGAATTACCGAAAGAACATTTACGGATGAGAGCTGTAATTCAAAGAGTTTCGGAAGCTTCTGTTGAAATAAGCGGAAAAATAAATGGTAAAATAAATTCGGGTCTATTAATTTTACTTGGAATTGAAACGGAGGATAATGGGGATGACATCGATTGGATGCTTTCAAAGATATTGCAGATGCGAATTTTCTCTGATGCAGATGGAAAAATGAACGAAAGTTTGTTGGATCAAAATGGAGAATTTTTGGTGATCAGTCAATTTACTTTGCACGCCTCAACCAAAAAAGGTAAACGACCGAGTTTCATCAAAGCAGCTCGACCAGAAATTGCTATTCCCTTGTACGAAGATTTTCTGAAGAAGGCGGAACTTCAGATTCCAAGAAAAGTACACAGTGGGATCTTTGGAGCAGATATGAAAGTTCGATTGATAAATGATGGACCGGTGACAATAACATTAGATTCGAAAAATAAAGAATAATAATAGACTTTGACTTTTGACCTTTAACATTGACAGATGCGAATTTAAAAAGGTCACCAGTCAACGTCAATAGACAATAG
>DDBE01000038.1:0-174 GCA_002332715.1 Flavobacteriales bacterium UBA2040 | reverse complement strand
CAATAGACAATAGTCAGAGAATGGAAATAAAAGAAGCGCAAAATATAGTCGACAAGTGGATTATGGAGGTCGGTGTTCGTTATTTCAACGAGTTGACCAATATGGCGATGTTGACGGAGGAAGTTGGCGAAGTGGCACGAATTATTGCTCGTCGGTATGGTGAACAGAGCGAAA
>DDBE01000196.1 GCA_002332715.1 Flavobacteriales bacterium UBA2040 | reverse complement strand
GTCAGTTTTTGGTGACTCAATAAATGGGTGATTTCTTCTTGTTTTGTAAAATCAAATATAGGCGAACCAATTTTTTCTTCAAATTTGGGTTGAATTTCCCTTTCTTTAAGTGTTTCTTCATCGATTAATGGCAGTTGGTAAAGGTGTTGCCAAATGTCCTTGTTTAATCGTTTTTCTACCAAAAAATGACCACCTGAACTACATAGGAGGAATTTCATATTTCGTTCTCTAACTTTAGTTTTCTTACTTTTTACAGGTAATTCGAGATGTGTTTTGACTTTGTAGGCTTCGCAATGAATTCGAACCGGACAATTTCCGCAATTTGGGATTTTAGGTGTGCACAACGTTGCGCCAAACTCCATCATCGCTTGATTATGACTTGCCGGATTTTCACTAAATAAAAACGCTTGAGCTAGTGTTCGAAATTCTTTTTTTCCGAGTGTTGAATCGATAGGTGTTACTATATTGAAAAGTCGACTTAAAACTCGAAATACATTTCCATCAAGAACAGCTTGAGGTTCAAAAAAAGCAAAGGACGAAATGGCAGAAGCGGTATAGTCTCCAATTCCCGGGAGATTGATGATGTCTTTATAGGTTTTCGGAAATTCACCTTTACGTTCGTTGTGAACAATTTTGGCTGCCTTGTGCAAATTTCGCGCACGAGAATAGTAACCCAATCCTTGCCAATCGTTGAGAACTTCTTGCTCTTTTGCGTTTGCCAAATCAGAAATGGTCGGATAGTGGTGAATGAATTTTTCATAATATGAAAGTCCTTGCTGAACTCTGGTTTGTTGCAGAATGATTTCAGACAACCAAATAAAGTAAGGATTGTCGGTCCTTCTCCACGGTAAATCCCTTTTGTTTTCATCGTACCAATTGATTATTAACACGTTGATATTTTCGGACATATTAAAATTTTATAAAAAATGTGTTCTTTTCATTGCGATTTATCACGAAGTAATGATATTTTTGCTACGAATTTTACAAGGATAATTACAATTTAAAGAATTAAGAAATGACTAAAGCGGATATTGTTAACAAAATTGCAGCAGAAACAGGATTAGAAAAAAATGAAGTTTTAAGAACTGTTGAATCTATGATGTCAAACATCAAAAGTTCAATGTCTAAAGGGGAAAATGTTTATTTTAGAGGTTTCGGTAGCTTTATTGTTAAAGAGAGAGCAGCTAAAACAGGAAGAAATATTTCAAAGAATACCACAATATTGATTCCAGCACACAACATTCCAGCTTTTAAACCTGCGAAAACTTTCGTAGAAGAAGTGAAGTCTAAAGTGAAAGTAAAATAAGCTGATTTTAACATCGGCAAATAGATAAAAAATCGTTTTAATTTATTATTTTTGCACTCCCGTTCTTGAGCGGGAGTGTTTTTTTGTCTGATAAACAGACTTTTAGAATCGAATCTAATTATTAAATATATAGAATTATGCCAAGCGGTAAAAAGAGAAAAAGACATAAAATGTCGACTCACAAGCGTAAGAAAAGACTTAGAAAAAACAGACACAAGAAGAAAAAATAATCTTCTGTAATTGTCGCTCAGCTTGGGCTGAGCTTTTTTTTCTAACGTTTAAATTAAGCTTTCGTGAGTTTAGAACTAGTAGTTGACTCCCGTGATAACGGGGTTTGGCTTGCATTGTTGAAAGACGGAAAGCTTATTGAAATTCAAGAGCAAACGGGTGCGCCCGATTTTGCTGTTGGGGATATATATTTAGGAAAAGTGCGCAAAGTCGTGCCTAGCCTAAATGCCGCGTTTGTGGATGTCGGGTATGAAAAGGATGCATTCCTGCATTATCTTGACCTAGGGCCACAATACCAATCACTCAATAAGTTTACTAAGGAATCACTTAAAGGCAAGCAAAATGTTGCCGATCTTCTTTATTTCAAACCCGAAAAGGATATTGATAAAGACGGCAAGATTAGTGATGTCGTTTCGGCATCACAGAATATTCTTATTCAGGTAGCTAAGGAGCCAATTTCAAGCAAGGGACCCCGTCTTTGTGCTGAAATCACATTGGCTGGCAGATACCTTGTACTCGTACCTTTTTCAAATAAAGTTTCGATTTCCCAGAAAATAAAAAATGCTGAGGAACGTAAACGTTTGAAAGATTTAATGAATGATATCAAACCGAAAAATTTCGGCGTTATTATCCGTACAGTTGCTGAAAACAAGAAAGTTGAGCTTTTAGATCAAGATTTGAAAAGCTTGACCGAGAAGTGGAAAACGATGCATGGAAACTTGAGGAGTACATCCCCGCCGAAACGTGTTTTGGGTGAAATGAATAAAACTTCTTCCATGTTGAGAGATCTACTCAATGCAGATTTTACTCATGTACATGTAAATGACAGAGCATTAAGTGAAGACATTTCATCTTTCGTGGCTGATATCGCTCCTGGGCGAGAAAAAATCGTAAAACTCCACGATAATCGCGTAAATATCTTTGAGAAATTTGGTGTGAACAAGCAAATCAAAATGCTTTTCGGTAAAAAAGTGCCTTTGCCTTCTGGCGGATATTTGATTATCGAACACACCGAAGCCATGCATGTTGTGGATGTCAATAGTGGTAATCGTAAAGGTGCCGACGGACAAGAAAGCAATGCATTAGCTACGAATATTGAAGCGGCTGAAGAAATTGCACGAGTGCTGCAATTGAGAGATATGGGTGGTATTATCGCCATTGATTTCATCGATATGCACACACGTGAAAACAACAAACTGTTGCACGAAAAACTGAAAGGCTGCATGCAAGGTGATAGAGCAAAACATAATATTTTAGCTCCTTCAAAATTTGGTGTTGTTGAGATTACTCGTCAAAGAGTCCGTCCGGAAACGGATATCAAAACAGCAGAAAAATGTCCGACGTGTAATGGAACTGGTGAGGTTCAAGCTTCTATCCTTTATGCGGAAGAAATTGAAAGTAAAATGAAATATCTACTTGAAGATAAGAAAGAAAAGGGACTTACCTTAAAAGTACATCCTTATTTGGCGTCTTATTTTACAAACGGACTTTTCAATTCAAGACAAATGAAGTGGTTCTTCAAATATAAAACGTGGGTTAAAGTTCAATCCATCACCGCAAATAATTTATTGCAGTATTCATTTGTAAATAAAGAAAACGAAGAAATAGCGCTCTGATGAATCAATCAGAGCGTTTTTTTTCTTGTGAAGATTCGAAATTCAAAATCGAAAATTGGTGCGGGTATCGTGATCGTTCGATAAACGAGACGAAACAAAAGCTGTTTTCTTATGGCCTAGATACAGCTCAAGTTGACAAACTAATCACTCAACTTATTGAAGACAAATTTCTAGACGATGAACGGTTTGCAGATTCCTTCGTATCTGGAAAATTCAGGATAAAAAGTTGGGGAAAGCAAAAGATTTACGCTTACCTTCTCCAAAAAAAAATCGATAAAGCATTTATTACTTCGGCACTCGCGAGTATAGATTACGACGAATATGTTGCCACCGCTAAACATTTGGTTGAAAAAAAATGGAGACTGCTAGAAAAGGAAAAAGACGATTGGAAACGAAAACAAAAAGTGATTCAATACGTCGCAGGTCGCGGATTTGAGTTTGATGTGATTAACGAAGCGTTTTTTAACGCACAATTATAGGTGTGTTGATCTCTTGAATCTCAAGATTTTTCTCATAACGTACTTTCAATACATAATATCCCTTTGCGGAATTAACGGGAATGTTAACACAATTGAAATCGCTTTTAGATCCGGAAACAACACTTTTCCCAAGCGCATCAAACACTTCATATTCAATTGCCCCAACAAAACTAGAGTTTAAAAAGAAAGTTAATTCTTCTCCCCAGGAAACTGGATTTGGGTACACTTGAATAGTTTCTTCATTTCTGTTTTCAAATACTTTTCTATTGAAATCAAGTAGAAATAAGCCGTAAGATCTGTCGCTAACAATGATTCGTCCCGAAGGCAATTTGCTGTAAATTCCCCAAGCGCCATTCATTTGGTAATTAACATTG
>DDBE01000076.1:20826-21796 GCA_002332715.1 Flavobacteriales bacterium UBA2040 | reverse complement strand
TATTCCTTTGATTTGTACGGCTCTTTAATCGATGTTCAAGATTTTCCAGACACTGAATTTCTAGAAATCCACAATGGGCAAATCTTCTTAGTTAAAGATTTTGGAGTTTTTCGTTACCGAAAAGAAGATAAATCTTTAGAAAGCTTAAAAATTAATTTTAGCGGAATTATCGGATTCCAATGGACCAATAATACCTTTTTTGTCCAATCTAAGGGGGAATTGTTAAAATATCGAATTAACTTATAAACAATTGACTTGCCGATTTTGGCATTTGTTGTAATTTAGTAAGTCAAAATTGAAAACGAAATGCACGTAGCGATAGCTGGCAATATAGGAAGTGGAAAAACGACACTTACCAACCTTTTAGCAAAACATTATAATTGGGAAACTCATTACGAAGATGTGGAGCAAAATCCATACTTAAATGACTTTTATGACGACATGCAACGTTGGTCGTTTAATCTTCAAATCTATTATCTCAATAGTCGCTTTACACAAGTGCAAGAAATCAAGGAGCAAGGAACGAACGTGATTCAAGATCGAACGATTTATGAAGATGCATTTATCTTCGCTCCGAATCTTCATTCCATGGGATTAATGACAACTCGTGATTTTGAAAATTATTTCTCTTTGTTCAATTTGATGGACACTTTTGTTTCACCTCCAGATTTATTGATTTATCTCCGGGCGAGTGTTCCAACCTTGGTCAACCATATTCAATTGCGTGGTCGTGATTACGAAGAAAGCATCCGATTGGATTATTTAAAACGATTGAACGAACGTTACGAAGCTTGGATTTCGACCTACGACAAAGGTAAATTATTGATCATTGACATCGACAATAACCGTTTTCCCGATGACAAAGAAGACTTAGGAAAAATCATCAATTCCATCGACGCCGAAATCAACGGATTATTCTAAACCAGAACACAAAATGATAGTAGTAACAGGAGCAGCCGGATTTATTGGA
>DDBE01000076.1:12473-20605 GCA_002332715.1 Flavobacteriales bacterium UBA2040 | reverse complement strand
GAAATCAACGGATTATTCTAAACCAGAACACAAAATGATAGTAGTAACAGGAGCAGCCGGATTTATTGGAAGCTGTTTAGTTTCCGGATTAAATAATGCGGGTTACACAAATATTATTGTTGTCGATGACTTCTCAAAAACAGAGAAAGATGCCAACCTCGAAGGAAAAAAATTCGAATCAAAAGTGGAACGTGCCGTTTTCTTTGATTGGATTGAAGAGTTTGGAAACAAAGTAGATTTTATATATCACATCGGAGCACGAACGGATACAACTGAGTTTGACAAATCCATTTTCGATGAATTAAACGAAGATTATTCTCAAAAAATATGGAATGCCTGTGTCAAATATAAAATTGGTTTGATCTACGCTTCTTCAGGGGCAACCTATGGTTTAGGCGAACACGGATACAAAGACAGACACAAGTTAATTAAGAAATTGAAGCCTTTAAATCCGTATGGCGATTCGAAAAATAATTTTGATAAATGGGTACTGGAACAAAAGAAATCACCACCATTTTGGGCAGGATTGAAATTCTTTAACGTGTATGGTCCAAATGAATACCACAAAGGCAGAATGGCCAGCGTTATTTTCCATACCTATCATCAAATACAAGAAAAAGGTGCAATGAAATTGTTCCGTTCGCACAATCCTAAATTCAAAAATGGCGAACAATTGCGCGATTTCGTTTATGTGAAAGACGTTGTAGAAGTTTGCTTATTTCTGATGCAAGAGCAACCGAAGGACGGAATATATAACTTGGGAACCGGAAAAGCTCGAACATTTTTGGCCTTGGCAAACAACACCTTCAAAGCTTTGGAGCTTAAACCGAACATTTCTTTTGTTGATACGCCAGAAGATATCCGCTATAAATACCAATACTTTACCGAAGCGAAAATAAAGAAATTGCTTCGCCGTGGTTACGATAAAGGTTTTCACACGCTAGAACAAGGTGTTGAAGACTATGTAAAGAATTATTTGGTGCCTGGGAAGTATTACTAGTAGAGAATCTCTCTCTCTTTTTAGTGCGAATGGAAGATTGTAACGGCGAGCTTTATGGAGTAAGGCAACTAAATCCGTTTGCGGTTTACCTGATCAAATGATGGACCAAACCGAATAATGCACTCACACCAATCCAAACCATCATATTTATTTTGAAGCGATACATTGCGATAAATGACACCGCAATCCAGCTCAATGTCACAAAATCGATTTGCGCCCAAGTTAATTCTTTTGGGAATATGACAGCTTTACCTAAGTAGATAGTCAGGTTTAAAATGACGCCAACAACCGCAGCTGTGACAATACTCAGAGCTTGTTTGATCGTTTCGTTGTCTCGGGTTCTTTCGATTATTGGTGCTCCAACAAAAATAAAGAGGAAGCACGGAACAAAGGTGTAAAGAGTCGTAACCATCAGTCCCATTGAGCCCATCAATAATGAACCGCCAAGATGATTGAATCCGGCCATAAAGCCAACGAAAACGAGCACCATAACCAAAGGTCCGGGAGTTGTTTCGCCTAAGGCCAGTCCATCTATCATTTGTAATTCAGTAAGCCAACCCAATTGTTCCACACTGACTTGAGCTACGTATGGCAAAACGGCATACGCTCCACCAAAAGTGACAAAAGCCGCTTTGGTAAAGAAAAAGGTTAAGTCTTTCCAGAATGGAAAATCACTCGTGAACAAATAAAAGGCAACGAATGGCAGGCCCCAAATACAAAAGGCGATGGTAACTTGCTTCAATAAACGGCCCCATTTGAACCCCGTACCTGCCATAACTGAATTTTCGTTGATATAATACTGATTTTCATCTTTTGCCATTTGAGCCTGGGCTGAGGCATTTTGTTTTAATAATTGGGGAACAAACTTACGGGCCAAAAAAGCTAATACCAATGATCCAATAATTATAACAGGAAATGGAATTTCAAAAAAGAAAATTCCGATAAAAGCGACAATCGCAATTCCGATATGTAGACTGGTATGAAGTGATTTCTTTCCTATTTTGATCAAAGCCAAAATAACAATCGCAATAACGGCTGGTTTCAGGCCATTGAACAAAGCATACACCCAAGGAATATTTCCGAAAGTAACATATAAAGCAGATAATCCCATGAGAATGAACATGGAAGGAAGTATGAAAAAGATTCCTGCAACCAAACCTCCTTTCGTTCCATGGATTAGCCACCCTGTGTAGGTCGCCAATTGTTGCGCTTCTGGGCCAGGAAGTATCATAGTGTAATTTAAGGCATGAAGAAATCGACTATCTGAAATCCATTTTTTCTTGTCTACTAAAAACTCATGCATGATAGCTATTTGTCCTGCAGGACCTCCAAAACTAACAAACCCCAATTTCAACCAAAACCAAAACCCTTCTTTGAACGAAGGCTTTTCAACTAAACCGTGATTTGCATCTGTAATTTTGGTACTCAAAATGAACTTGTTTTTAATGAAGTTCAAAAATAGACATGCAAATTGAGAAGTAAAAGGTGGCAACTGGCATTTTGCGTTACCAAATTGTTATCATTTGCAGCTCTTTAGGGAAAAAAACTACCCCTAGAGACTGATCAGTATCTCGCCAACAGTTTTAACGAAACCTTATACGTTGCAGCATACATAAACCCTTCTTGGGTGTGGCTGAAAGTCGAGAAAGCTTTTTCATACCATGCGGAATCCGTTGCCTTTTTACGAAAATCTTCATGACGCGAAGCGCCATATGTTTCGCCATCTAAGAATGCTTCAATGGTATAAATTCCGATACCATAATATTCACAACGCTCCAAAAGAACTTTAAAATCTTCTTGATTGAACTGATGAACTTGAGGTTCAGTTTTTGGTGCTATTGCACTTTTTAAACCCTTAAAAACGTGTTCTTCGAGAAATTGCTGTTGTTCCATATGGCGCAAAGGTAATGGATAAAGTAGTAAATGGTTCAAAATAGCGCATCAAACATGCTCGGTAAAGGGAATAAAGATATTTGCTCCGAAAGTGCAATATAAAAAGTCAAAGAATTTAGTAAGAAAATTATTCTGCTGGAATTTCATTGTGCTCAACCCATACTAATTCGTCCGTTTTAAAACCAATCTCTTTGGCTTTCGTAATAAAACCTTCTTTAATATCCTGAGGAATTGTATTTTCTCTGGAAAGAATCCACATATAATCTATATTCTTGCCGACAACCAAAGCATATTGGTAGTATGGATCAATTGCAATCACATTGTAACCGGCATAAAACGGGCCGAAAAAAGAAACTTTCAAATTTGCCACATTTGGATCCTTGAGAAATTTCGCTTTACCTGCACTCTGCTGCCATTCTTTCGTGACGTAATTATAACCTCGATTGTCGACCTTGATCGAGCCATTTTCATTGAGTGAATACGTCGCAGTGGTATTGTTTAGATTTTCCTCAAATTTAAAATCCATCCGAGCTATTTCGTACCATTTTCCTAGATATTTTTCCTGATCAAAAGGCTGAACGGCTATTGCTCCTTTCGGAATCGTAGCACATGAAAAAAATATTGAAAACATTAAAGCAAAGATAAATTGAATTCGAACTGTCATTATTGTATTGCTTAATGCTAAGTTAAGAAGTTTTTACTTTTCTTTATTTTCAGTGCCGATCAAATAGTTTCGCCCAAAAGCATTGCGTTATTTCCGAAACTTGGTGAAATCAAACTGACTTACTCGTTCAATTCCCAACTATAAGGCAGATAACCGATTTTAGCCCCCGACGGAATTATTGATTTGGCGTATTGATTATAAAACGAACGAACATCACCAAAATCGATGCGATACCATTCAAAGATACTGGAGATGGTTACCGATTTTTTGGAGACCAAATTTTTAGCATCATCATTGATAAATGATTTCGTTTGTTCGGTTAATACTTCTTCCATGTTTTCTTCTGTAAATGCTTTATTCAGCAAAATCGGACAAGAAAATGACGCATTATTGAGTACAAAATGAATTCGAGGGTCCTTGTTAAATGCTTTTAATTGTTTATTCTCGATGTCATTAAAAGAAATTTTCTCATCGCCCATTTGAATAAAACGTGAAGTTGCAACAGATGCTCCTTCCATTTTGATATCGTTCAAAGACCTTATCGGGTAATTGTCGATGACCAACTTAACAGTAACCGCATTGTATGCATTGCACCAAAATGCCTTTTTTGCATTGTCGCTCGCTTCTTCTGCCGGGACATTAGCAGACAATAAATCGAGATATTCAGTCAATTTTTGTTTGTCCGCTCGGAAGCCTATATAGTCGACTTTTCCAGATTTTGAAACATGTTTTTTAAGAAGCATATCCCAATCGGAATGATCGATTTGGGAAAAGCTCAACACACTGATAAAAAACAATACTATGGATAAAATCCAATTTTTCATATCATTCTATTTTACATTCTACTTGAGCAAATTTAAGGCTATTTTCGAATCAGAACGAAGTTAAAGTTTAGAATTCAAAAGCAAGCCATATTTGAAATACAAATTGGTCAAAGTAGCTCACTTATTAGCGGGAATTGAAAATAGCAACTCCTTTCAATTATGGTTCGATTGATTTCAAATTGAAGGTTCTAATTTTAGAAACTGAAACTTACTTTGCTCCAGTTGAATTTGAAGCTATAAACTTTTTTGATTAAGGTGCACAAACCAAGGTATCCCAATTGACAGAATAACCCAGCCAAGCGCCCAAAGCACCTCCTTTAATATTCGATTTTACATTCGTTGGAACCGCAAATGGGTTACCGCCATTGGTCAGTTGTATGTATTTATCATATAAAAACCGATGGGCATCGCGATCCAAACTTGAAAATCGAACGGCGACTGTATCTCCTAGTTTATAATAACCTTTTACGTTGTCGGGGACAGTTGCATCACTATAACTTTGCGGATTGGTATAGCCAAAATCGAACGTCGTTCCGTCAAAAAACTCATCATTGTTGGCTGGATTGAAAATCGGTTCGTATAAATTGTCTTTTTCCTCACCGTTGACCATATTGATGCGTTTCACTTCCATGAAATAACCGTTGAATTGATTAGGCGGATCAGTCAGATTTGCCCACCCGAAACCGTATTGGCTCAATCCACTATCTGTTTTCCAGAAGAGCGTATTCAGGTCGACTTTCGGCACAATTTCCGTAACTGCGTTGTACGTTTGTCCACCCACTTCTACTTTTAAGGTATACGTTTTTTCAATTTCGCCCCAAATATCCATATCAAAGGTGGTGTAAGCACAAAAGTTTACATTCGCCAACTCTGACGCAGGAATTCCAAATAAATTCTCTAATAAAACTTCACTTCCGGGAGGAAGATTGTCGCTACATATTTCGTCCAAAACAACCGTTTTTATTCCATTTGAAACTGTCACTTTGGCTCCTTTAACAAACGTCGCTAAATAGGCTTGCAAATCGGTAGGCGCATAAATATCTTGCGATTTCGAAAGTAAAACAAAAGGTGGTGAATTTTGCTCAATCCTTCCGTCTATAACCAATTGCTCTTCATACCCAGGAATATCGATAATGACTTCTTTGGTGCATGAATTCAACCCCAAAGTCAATAAAACAATTAAAAATAGTGTCTTTTTCATCTTCCTAAAATTCAAAATTCCACGTTACACTTGGGATGATAGGAAACAAAGTAACCTGTTTCACTTTCACCTGAAAATCCCCTTCGAAAACACTTCCGTCATTGTCAACATATAAGAAAAATGGATTTGCTCTGTTGTAAACGTTGTATATGGAGAAAGACCAATTACTGCGGAATCGTTTTTTTACTTCTACCTCATCTCCGTTTTCATTGGTGATTGTTTTCATTGGTTTATCGAACAAAGTTGCCGAAAGATCCAATCGATGATATGGTGCCATACGGGTTGAATTGCGATCTCCGTACTTGAACAACAAATCTTGATTTTGGATATAATAACTTTCAGGCAATGTCAAAGTACTACCTGTGGCGTAAATAAAAGCTGCTCCAAATGTCCAACGATCGTTCAATTTATAACTTCCCACTACAGAGACATCATGTCGCCTGTCATACTTAGATGGGAAATAATTACCATCATTAATTTCAGCAAACTTGCGCTCCGTTTTGGCCAAAGTATATCCAATCCAACCGGTCAATTTTCCAATATTTCGTTTGATAAAAAACTCAATTCCATAACTTCTTCCTGTTCCAAACGTCAACAAATTATCGGTGTTATCACTTACATTATCGCTCGGTTGAGCGCCATCTTTGTATTCTATCAAATTTTTCAATCCTTTGTAATACGCTTCCACCGAGGTTTCCCATTTGTCATTTTTGAAATTTTTAAAGTAACCTAAAGTAGCTTGATAACCTTGTTGCGGTTTGGCAATGTCTGTCGTTGGAAACCAAATATCAGTTGGCAAGGAAACCGCGCTTAATGAAGTAAGGTGAACGTATTGATAGTGATACGTGTATGCCGCTTTGATACTAGACGTTTTATTCAACATCAATCGACCTCCAATACGGGGTTCAAAACCATCATAGGATTGAATTATATCGCCCTTTTTGTATACAATTGTCGAATCTGGGTTCGATAAATCTGTTTTCATATAACGCGTAAACGGACCAGTAAATTGATACATACTATATCTCAAACCAACATTTAATTTTATTTTTTCATTGAGGTCAAATTCGTCTAAGGCATATACTGCCGATTCATGACTGCGTAATTTTTGTGCCAATCCTGTATCGAATACAACATCGTTTTGCTGAGCTGTGACGCTTGATGGAACAAAGGTGTGATTGATATACTCAGCACCCCATTTTATTTTGTGAAGCGTGTTTGGGAAATAAGAAAAATCTACTTTTCCACTGTAATCGCGGATTCCAGATTTTAATTCGAACGAAAACTCGTCTTGGTCTGAGCCAAAGGCGAAAAGGTAATCGGTAAATGTTCCGGTGACATTCATGAACAATTTACTAGATATGATTCTATTCCATCGAATAGACCCAATTCCGTTTCCCCAGGGCATGCGCACAGTGAAGTCATCTTCCTTATTACCAAAAATAAATTTGTCTTTTCCATAATATCCAGCCACAAATAATTTATCCTTTGGGCTCAGTCGATAATTTGCCTTGAAATTGAAATCGTAGAAAAAATAACTCGAACCGGCAAAGGGAGAGTCATCTGGAATAGCGGCTTTCATGATTACATCTATGTATGTTCGTCGTGCCGAAGCGATAAATGAACCTTTGCCTTTTTTAATTGGACCTTCTACTGTTATACGGGAAGAAATCAATCCCAATCCACCTTTTACTCCGAATCGCTTGTTGTTTCCTTCGTTCATCGTCACCTCCAAAACAGAAGACATTCTTCCTCCGAAATTCGCAGGCATTCCACCTTTGGTAAGATTTACACTTTTTATCGCATCAACATTAAATACAGAGAAGAATCCGAATAGGTGAGCTGCATTGTATACCACGGCTTCATCCAATAAGACCAAGTTTTGATCAGGGCCACCGCCTCGCACGTAAAAACCCTGTCCGCCCTCTGTGGCGCTATTTACACCCGGTAAAAGTTGTATTGTTTTTATAACGTCTACTTCCCCAAAAAACGCAGGAAGGGTCTTTATTTTTTCGACTTCCAGTTGAATTTGGCCCATTTTAGTCGACTCAATATTTTCTCCTTTTTTGGCATTTACGATTACCTCCTCAATGTTCAGGGTTTTATCACCAATCTCTACGTCTAACTGTCTGTTTTCAAAAAGTTCAACCTCCATTACTGTTTTGTCAAGACCAGTTGCACGAAATTCAATGAGATATTTTCCCTTCGGAACATTCAATGAATAGAAGCCATAATTGTTTGTCAATGCTCCAATACCTATACTCGGTATGTATGCCTTGGCGCCAATCAAAGCTTCTCCATCAATTACGGAAGTCAAATAGCCTGACAAAGACACTCTATACTGTGTGGAATCCGATTGTGAATTGACTGAAAAAGAAAGAAGTACCGTTAGTAAGAAAATGATTATAAATCGCATTCGTTGCGTATTTTTTTGTATTTTTTTTAAAGTTAACAATCCACCTCTTAGAATAAAACTTTTGTTCTTTATTAAACTAATGTCACTTCAGATTGTTTAAATCTATAATAATGACCGTATGAAAATATTGTTAA
>DDBE01000076.1:6072-12405 GCA_002332715.1 Flavobacteriales bacterium UBA2040 | reverse complement strand
TATACTGTGTGGAATCCGATTGTGAATTGACTGAAAAAGAAAGAAGTACCGTTAGTAAGAAAATAGTTATAAATCGCATTCGTTGCGTATTTTTTGTATTTTTTTCAAAGTTAACAATCCACCTCTTAGGATAAAACTTTTGTTCTTTATTAAACTAATGTCACTTCAGATTGTTTAAATCGATAATAATGACCGTATGAAAATATTGTTAACTGGTGCAAATGGTTATATCGGCAAAAGAATCTTATTGGATTTACTTTCCTCCGGATACCATGTCGTTTGCTGCGTCCGTGATAAAAATAGATTTACTATACCTTCCTCTTTCGAAGAGAATATTTCTGTAATAGAAGTTGACTTTCTTAAAGTTGAAACTCTAAAGAACATTCCCAATGACATAAAAGGCACATATTATCTAATGCATTCCATGTCAACCGAAACAGATTACACGGAAAAGGAAAAAATTACAGCTCTTAACTTTCAAAAATCCATTAGCAAAACCTTGTGTGAGCACGTTGTCTACCTAAGTGGAATTATCAATGAAGAATCGTTGTCAAAACACCTTTCCTCTAGAAAAATGGTGGAAGAAGTCTTAGGTGAAGGAAAATATCATTTAACGACACTTAGAGCTGGTATTATAATCGGTTCAGGGAGTGCCTCTTTCGAAATAATTCGAGACTTGGTGGAAAAACTGGGCATAATGATTACACCAAAATGGCTGCAAACCAGGTGTCAACCAATTGGAATTACAGATGTAATTACTGCTTTGCACCGCACTCTTTTCAACAAGGAAACGTATGATCAAAATTTTGACCTAGGGGGTCCAGACATTCTAACTTATAAGCAAATGTTACTCTATTTTGCAAAAGCTAGAGGTCTAAAGCGAAGAATAATTACGGTACCTATTATGACACCGAGACTTTCTTCTTATTGGCTTTATTTTGTTACTTCCACCTCTTTCAAATTGGCGAGTGCACTTGTAGAGAGTATGAAAGTAGAAGTGGTTTGCAGAAACAATGATATCCTTCGAATTATTGATTTACAGCCAATTTCATATGAAGAATCTTTAAAGAGAACCCTAGTTCGCCTGGAGAGTCCTGCAATAATATCTTCTTGGAAAGATTCACTCATCAGTGGCACATTTGATAAAAACTTAAGTGAATTCATAAATGTACCAGCTTTTGGATGCTTTAAAGATCGTCGAAAAAGACCATTCAACAACCGAGCAGCCACAGTAAATAAAATTTGGAAAATCGGTGGAAAATCCGGCTGGTACTATGGCAATTGGTTATGGAAATTAAGAGGATTCATTGATAAGCTTTTTGGTGGTGTTGGGTTACGAAGAGGAAGAACTAACGACGATTCTTTGCATGTAGGTGATGCCGTAGATTTTTGGCGTGTGCTATATGCGAATGTGGAGGAGGGTCGATTACTTCTTTTCGCAGAAATGAAATTACCCGGTGAAGCATGGCTTGAATTTAGAATTGATAAAGGATATTTGGTTCAAACCGCCACTTTTAGGCCTCGAGGACTTATCGGTCGTCTATACTGGTATCTAGTTCTTCCGTTTCATGGATTTATATTCAAAGGAATGCTCCACAAACTCTGCATAGAGCAGAAAAAACCTTAGATTCTCATAAATACCAAAATTTTTATTCTATTTTTCACGTATAACTTACTAATGAACAGTCATAAAAAGTCCTAAACGATGATTTGTCAGGTTTTGGTACTGTTTTTGAACTGAAACAACTGTTCTCAAGAAATTGAAAGGCATGAAACGCGTATTATCTTTTACAACTACATTGATATTTGTAGTATTATCAACAATTTCATTTGCTCAAACCGTAACTAGTTCGGCTGAATATATGGATGAATTATCTCCTGCATTTAATAAACTAAAAGTTCGTACTTGGGATTGTCTGAGTATTGTATCGTAGGGCCATGGAGTGTTTTTGGTGGAATCTAGTCGTCAAAACTTATTGACCGAATTGAAATACGCCAAAGAAGAAAATATCCTGGCTCTGGGCTTTAATGGTATTGCTGATATGACTAATTCAATCGATTTGAAGGGTATAATTGACCAAGAGGAAGCGAAAGAAATAAGTAACAACACCTATATTATTGAGTCCTATTTAATCATGAAAGACATTTTAAACTTGTTCTCAAAGAACGACTAAGAACCATCCTATTAAATTAAACCACCTAAACGTCATAAATAACGTCGGATTAAGAACAATTCGGTGTGCAAATTGTCTGATAGTCTTCTTAAACTGTATACTTGACCTACATACCTTTACGTATTATGATTACACGAATGCTGATTTGCCTAAAAATCACTGCCCTTTTTCTTCTTTACATTCTGCCAAATATAGCTTTGGCTCAAAACCAAGGAGAAATTGTGAAAATAGTTCCAAAATGGAATTTAGGAGACCAACGTACTATAAACGTTGACCTTTCCATCAAAGTTGATTACGATGATAGCCTTGTTCAAGATGCACATTCCGAATATCAAGTTAATATAAAAGTAATAGAAACTAAGCCCAACTTGATATTGAATTGGAATTCTCAAAACGATGAGGAAATGTTCATTTTTAAAAAGGAAAATAAAGCAACCGACCCGTTAAAGAGAGCAATTCAAACTGCCATAATCAATGCTGAATACGAGATACTCTCATCTGACTTAAAACTTCAAATGAATCCAAATTCAGGTGAGTTTGTAATTTGGGTGAACGGTATGGAGTTGTTTAAAAATGCCGAGTTTCATCAAAAGAAAGTATTGAAGGAATGGTGTACGAAAAGTGAAATGCCAGCCAATGAAAGATTAAAAGTTGAACTCGATTTTTCAAAACAGCTCAACCAAGGTTTTCAAATGTGGAAGAGCAACTTATTGAACAAAGTAAATTCAATTTTTTCTTCATACCAAGTTGGGTTTATTATGAACAAGACAATTTCCGAGGAAATATTTACCAAAGACATCATGCACTTGAACGACATCGAAACGAAATTCCCAGGGAAGTTAACAATGGATGCTACAGAAGTGAATGATAAATTAATTTTAGATAGAAAATTGATTTATGATAAAGATTTCATAGCTAATTATCTTCAGAAAATGGGTGGTTCCCTTGCTGATTTATCGCCAAATGAAGTCATGATTTTCGAAAACGAGCAATCCATCTTCGAATTGAAAACGAGCTGGTTGCTCAGTCACACAAAAAATATGTATTTCGAAGTGAGGGGAATGAAGACCACCACACGAACCACAATATCGTTTTTGTAATACAAATGCCTTTTAAATACTTCGAAAAATTTTACCTTTAAGGCATGAGAGAGAATGGTAAATTATCCAAATGGCAAAATCGCCTTCATAAAATTATTTATGGAGCCGATACGCCAGCCGGTAAACTTTTCGATGTAATCTTATTGATCGTTATTCTCGCTAGTATTATCATCGTGATGCTGGAAAGCGTGAGTACAATCGACGCCAAATACCATGATACACTCAATATTCTAGAATGGATTATCACTATTCTTTTCACTCTTGAGTATGTGGCACGGATTATTTCGGTAAAGCAACCATTCAAATACATTTTTAGTTTTTATGGTGTTATTGACTTGTTGTCTACCATTCCAAAATACATCTCCCTCATCTTCGCGGGAACACACGCTTTCACCGCCCTGCGTGCTTTGAGGCTTTTGCGTGTTTTTCGGATATTAAAACTGGCACGCTATGTTGGGGAATCTCGAAACCTTACCAATGCGCTTAAAGCCAGTCGAGCAAAAATTTCCGTTTTCCTTTTCGCTGTTTTGATTATTTCTATCATTTTGGGAACAGTGATGTATATGATTGAGGGCGAAGATGCTGGATTTACAAGTATTCCTCGATCTGTATACTGGTGTATCGTTACCCTGACAACTGTTGGGTTTGGCGATATAGCACCCCAAACTCCATTCGGTCAATTAATTGCCTCGTTTGTCATGATTTTGGGATATGGTATAATCGCCGTTCCAACAGGAATCGTTTCGGCGGAATACACCAGAAACGCAAACAAAAAAGATGAAAGTACTTTAGATACAAATGTCCACTCTTGCACGAATTGCTCGGCAGAAATAAATCGTTCCAACGCTTCTTTTTGTTGGCGTTGTGGTGAAAATTTAAAAGATTCAACATGATAGCTCAATTTTTTGTTTCTAGAAACTTTGATATCGTTTAAACAAAGTCAATAATACATCTCCGCATAGCAAACAGAGTTACCACTAATATTCTTATCTTCGTGCCTTCTAAAAAACACCCTAAATAATGATTGTTTCTTACAATTGGCTCAAACAATATTTGAGCACTTCTCTTTCACCCGAAAAAATGTCTGAAATTCTTACAGATACCGGACTTGAAGTGGAAGGATTGGAAAAAATTGAGGCCGTTAAAGGTGGACTTCAAGGTGTAATTGTTGGTGAAGTTTTGTCTTGCGAAAAACATCCTGATGCGGATAAATTACAAGTGACAACAGTAAACGTTGGGAACGGAGAAAATTTACAGATTGTTTGTGGAGCTCCAAATGTGGGTGCTGGGCAGAAAGTGATTGTGGCGACTGTTGGTTGTACTCTTTACCCGAATCCAGAGGAACCATTCAAAATAAAAGCGGCTAAAATTCGTGGAGTTGAATCATTCGGTATGTTGTGCGCGGAAGACGAATTGGGTTTAGGAAAATCGAATGATGGAATTCTCGTTCTACCTGAAAATACGGCAGTTGGAATGCCCGCTTCAAAATATTTTGATTTAGAAGATGATTACGCCATCGAAATTGGTTTGACGCCCAATCGTGCAGATGCCATGGGACACATTGGTGTTGCCAGAGATTTAGCCGCCTATTTGACTACCCACGAAACGAAACACAAAATAATCTGGCCTTCGGTAGATGGATTTAAAGTGACAGGCGACAAAAAGGTGAAAATTACCGTTAAAAATTCAGAAGCCTGTCCGCGATATACCGGAACAACTATTTCTGGAGTGAAAGTTCAGCCTTCTCCATCTTGGTTGCAAAACCGTTTACGAGCGATTGGTATGAGTCCGATCAACAATATCGTTGACATTACCAATTTTGTAATGATGGAATTGGGGACACCACTTCATGCCTTTGATTTGCAAAAAGTAGGTGCAGAAATTGTGGTTAAAAATGCAAACGGAGGTGATAAGTTTATTACGCTTGATGAAGTTGAAAGAACTTTATCTGCAAATGACCACATGATCACCAACGGCAAAGAACACTTGTGTATGGCAGGTGTTTTTGGTGGAATCGATTCTGGAATAAAAGAAAATACCACTGATTTGTTTTTAGAATCGGCTTATTTTGAACCTGTCGTGACGCGACAAATGGCAAGAAGATATGCCTTGAACACAGACGCAAGTTTCCGTTTTGAAAGAGGTGTTGATCCTGAATTGACGGTATTTGCTCTGAAAAGAGCGGCACTTTTGATTCAAGAAGTCGCAGGAGGTAAAATTGCCATGGAAATTGCTGATGTGAAAGGAAAATTACCTAGTCATCCTCCTTTGACTTTTTCTTACCAACGGTGCATTGATTTGATCGGAGCACCAATCTCAACGGAGATAATGGATACTATTCTTGCTGCTTTGGATATAAAAATTCTTTCTAAAAATGGGGATGAAATTTCACTACAAGTTCCGGCTTATCGAGTAGATGTTACACGTGAAGCAGATGTCGTGGAAGAAATCCTCCGTATTTATGGTTTCAATAAGGTTCCATCTCCAGAGAAATTAAATACTTCCCTACCCTTGTTGAAAAAACCGAACATGGACCAGTGGCAAAACACCTTAAGTGAAATGCTTTTGGGACAAGGGTTTTCTGAAATGTTGAACAATAGTTTAACGAATGCCAATTATGTTGAAAAGCATGGCAAAGAGGTTTTAAAATCAGAACGAAACGTTGAAATGCTCAATCCATTGAGTCAGGAATTGGCTGTTATGCGACAGAGCATGCTTTTTTCAGGATTGGAGGTTGTAGCCTACAATCAAAATCGTCAGTCGCCAGATTTGAAATTATACGAATTTGGAAAAACGTATCATAAATACGACTACTATTCTGAAAATCGCAGAATGTTCATTTTGATGACAGGAAAAAAATCGCTTGATTCATGGAATTCATCTAAAGACAAACAATCTTTCTACGGTGTAAAAGGAATAGTTGAAGGAATTGTACAACGAATGGGTGTCGATTCACATTTGCAATACAAACCTTTAAAAAACAGCATCTTATCGGATGGGCTTCAGGTCTTTATCTTGAAACAAAAGATTGGTGAAATAGGCTGGATTGATTCCGCAAC
>DDBE01000076.1:4865-5750 GCA_002332715.1 Flavobacteriales bacterium UBA2040 | reverse complement strand
TTGTTCGATTCTTTGAAATTTTCTAAAACGGTGTACAAAGAATTACCAAAAACCTTTGCTACTCGACGTGATTTCTCGTTAGTTCTAGATACCAAAACTACTTTCTCCGAAATAGAAGAAGTTGCCCAAAAAGTAGACAGAAAAATTCTTCGTTCGATTGGATTATTCGATGTGTATGATGGCAAAAATATGGACGAGGGTAAAAAATCGTACGCTGTCTCTTTTACTTTTCAAGATGACAACGAAACCTTAAAGGATAAGCAAGTAGATATAGTGATGGCAGATATTCGAAAGGAATTAGAAAGTCAACTTGGTGCCGTTTTAAGAGCTTAATTTTTATTGTGTATTTCTGACTCAGTTGGAACCAGTGAAAAAATTTGTTATTAACTAGGAAACTCTTTTTTAAATATCGAACAATTAGAATGGGCTGATGTTATCTACCATATGAAAAAAAGAACAAATATTTTGCCGTGTCTCTCAGTAATTCAATAAAGAATAATCATGTTTTGGGCATAGCCGTTCGATATACATACAACCAAAATGAACTACTTGAGATCTTGGACCGAAAAGTTCAACTTTAATTCTTTGTTTAGAACCATTCAAAATAACCTTTATTCGTATCTTAGCACCCATGGAAATAATGCCGAAGAGAAAATTTAATGTAAACGAAATTCGAGAAGACTTTCCCATTCTGAAACAATTGGTCTATGGGAAAAATTTAATCTATTTCGATAATGGCGCAACTTCCCAAAAACCGCAAGTTGTCATCGATGCTATTACCAAATATTACAGCAAAGACAATGCAAATATTCATCGTGGTGTTCATTATTTAAGTCAAATTGCGACGAACGACTACGAGGAATCGCGTAAAGTCATTCAGAAATA
>DDBE01000076.1:0-4641 GCA_002332715.1 Flavobacteriales bacterium UBA2040 | reverse complement strand
CGATAAATCCTGTCCACACAATGACGGAAAAAGCGCACGCTGTTGGTGCAAAAATGCTTATCGACGGTGCTCAAAGTATACAGCACAAGAAAATCGATGTCCTCGATATCGATTGTGATTTTTTCGTTTTCTCCGGTCATAAAGTTTTTGGTCCAACGNNATTCTTTTGGAGAATTGTTGAAGGCAGGTGATGAAATTCTCATTTCGGCAATGGAACATCATTCCAATATCGTTCCTTGGCAAATGCTTTGTGAAAGAAAAGGATGTGTTTTACGGATTATTCCTATCAACGAAGAGGGAGAAATAATACAAGAAGAATACGATAAATTGTTATCGAATAAAACGAAATTGGTGGCGATTACCCATATTTCGAACACGCTCGGAACCATTAATCCGGTTCGCACAATGACAGAGAAGGCGCACTCTGTTGGCGCAAAAATTCTTATCGACGGTGCGCAAAGTATACAGCACAATAAAATCGATGTACTCGATATCAATTGTGATTTTTTCGTTTTCTCGGGCCATAAAGTTTTTGGTCCAACGGGAATCGGTGTACTTTATGGAAAAGAAGCCATGTTAAATGAAATGCCTCCTTATCAAGGTGGTGGTGACATGATTGCTAAAGTTTCTTTTCATAAAACGACCTACAATGAGCTACCTTTTAAATTTGAAGCTGGTACGCCTCACATCGCAGGTGCAATTTGTTTGGGTACAGCCATTCAGTATTTGAATACGCTTGATATGGACGCCGTTCTGAGATACGAAGCAGATTTGGCAGATTATGCGGAAGGGCTTTTAGATACGTTTGAGGGCTTACGAATAATTGGTCAAGCGAAAAAGAAGACAAGCGTTGTCAGTTTTGTTATCGACGGTATTCATCCCTTCGATTTAGGAACACTATTGGACAAGCAAGGAATTGCTGTTCGAACCGGACATCACTGCACACAGCCGTTGATGGATTTCTACAAAATTCCAGGAACCACCCGAGCAAGTTTCGCGTTTTACAATACTAAAGAAGAAATCGACATTTTCATCGGAGCAGTTGAACGTGCCATATCCATGTTGAAATAATCATGACGTTAGAAGAGAAACAACAAGAAATAATTGAGGAGTTTGCTATCTATGATGATTGGATGGACAAATATGAATATATCATCGACTTAGGTAAAGATTTGCCCAAAATCGAAGAGAATTTAAAAACGGAAGACCGTCTGATTGAAGGTTGCCAATCGAGAGTTTGGTTGGCGCATCGATTTGCGGACAATAAAATGCATTTTTCCGCAGATTCAGACGCGATTATTACAAAAGGAATCATCGGTTTGCTAATTCGCGTTTTGGACCATGAATCTCCTGAAGAAATCATAAAATCAGATTTGCATTTCATTGCCGATATTGGTTTACACGAACACCTCTCCCCGACTCGTTCAAACGGATTAGCGAGCATGGTGAAAAAATTAAAAATGTCTGCTTTGGCAGAACTATCGAAATAAAAAGATGGAATTAGAAAATACGATTGTTGACGTTCTAAAAACGATTTACGACCCTGAAATTCCAGTGGACGTTTACGAATTAGGATTGATTTACGAAGTGAAAATAGATGCCAAAAAAAACGTTGAAATCGAAATGACATTGACATCACCAAATTGTCCCGTTGCCGAATCGATGCCCAAAGAGGTGGAAGATAAAGTAGCGGCGATTGAAGGTGTAATATCGTCAAAAGTGAATATCGTATTTGACCCGCCATGGGACAAGGATATGATGAGCGAAGAAGCGAAATTGGAACTAGGGTTTTTGTAACACAGAAAACCGAATTTTGGAGCGAATGCAATTCGACCGAATACAATTTATGATCTAAATATTTTAGGCAGGACAACATATTTTTAGTCCGAACTATTTTATCAAAATAATCCAAAATGAGACGCGTTGTAATAACAGGAATGGGTGCTTTGACACCAATTGGTAACGATTTGAAATCCTATTGGGACAATTTGAAAAAAGGGGTTTCAGGCGCTGGTCCTATCACTAAGTTTGATACGGAACTTTTCAAAACAAAGTTTGCTTGTGAATTGAAAGATTACGATCCAAATGAACATTTTGATGTCAAAGAAATTCGTAAATACGATTTGTTTTCCCAATATGCGCTTGTTTCAGTTGCTGAGGCGGTTGAACACGGAAAAATCGATTTTGACAACTTGAACAAAGACCGAATTGGAGTGATTTGGGGTTCCGGAAATGGTGGAATCACGACTTTCGAAGAGCAAATGACGGAATACAATAAAGGTGATGGAACTCCCCGTTTTACACCTTTTTTCATTCCGCGCATTTTAGTCGATATCGCTTCTGGGATTATTTCTATCAAATATGGTTTGCGAGGTGTAAACTTTTGTCCCGTTTCGGCATGTGCGACATCCAACACAGCTATGATTGAAGCTTTCAATTATATTAAATGGGACAAAGCAGACATGATCATAACAGGTGGTTCTGAAGCGGCGATTACAGGTTCAGCTATCGGTGGATTCTCATCTGCCCAAGCCCTTTCAAAAATGAATGACAATCCAGAAAAAGCTTCTCGTCCTTTCGATGTGGAACGCGACGGATTTGTGATGGGTGAAGGTGCCGGAGCAGTTATCTTAGAAGAATACGAACATGCTAAAAAACGCGGCGCAACAATCTATGGAGAAGTGGTCGGTGGAGGAATGGCGGCCGATGCTTATCATTTAACAGGAACACATCCGGAAGGCGACGGAGCCGTTTTGGGTATGGTTGAAGCACTTCGTGAAGCAGAAATTTCTACTAATGAAATAGATTACATCAATATGCATGCTACGTCGACACCCGTTGGTGATATTTCAGAATTGAAAGCGGTGAAACGCGTTTTTGGAGAGCACAAAGATTTGAGCATTTCAGCAACTAAATCGATGACAGGACATCTTCTTGGTGCTGCTGGAGCGATTGAAGGAATCGCCTGTATTCTTGCTTTGCAAGAGGGTATGATTCCCCCGACGATCAATACGGAAAACATAGAACCCGATTTCAAAGATTTATTTGATTTCCCGATGGGACAAGCAAAACCCAAGGAAATGAAATATGCCATGAGCAATACATTTGGCTTTGGAGGACATATTGCGAGTATTATCTTTAAGAAGTTTGAAGGATAAAGCTCATTATTAATTGTCAATTATCCGTTGTCAATTAAAGCTACTCTTCCTCCACTTCTTTATCCCTGTCTCTTCCTATACAAAACGCTAATCCGGTACTGATGTGGAAATTCTTCGATCGCGCTGGTGCAATGAATCCAAAGACGTTATCGGAACTGATGAAATACGCCATTCCCGATCCTTTAAGGCCAACGCTCACACCTACATTTGTCGCACTGCGAGCACTCACGGAATAGGTCGCATTTAGCATGAACCATTTTTTCAAAGTCAATGACCCTTGGAGCATCAAGGTCGGGCGATATTTGTTGTTCGTGAAATCCGAAAACAAAAAGGCGCCTGCTCCGAATATTTTGGTCAATTCCATATTCGCTCCTACAATAAAACGAGCTGGTAAAACCGCACGATAACTATCAGTGTTTCCTTCTACTTTGAAAATATGTTCTAAGGTGTCGGCCAAGGTTTCGAAATAATTCGAATCATTAATCGCCTGGTTTAAATCCACTCCTTCGAACGTGTAGGAGAAAGAACTCCGTTTATAATTCTGGACATTTTGCGTCCATTTGATGGAGCCTAGGTCCAACAAACTTGCCGAAATCAGTAGTTTCTCGGACAATTGATACGATCCACCGAAATCGAATGCGAAACCTTTGTTTCGGGCTGTGAGTGCCGTCATTGGATCATAATTCAATCCATTTATTGGCAATCCCGAGGTTCTCAAATCCAGTTCCCCATCAAGGGTTAAATCGAAAGTGGTGGCGTCTGTCGTTAATCCAAGTACACTTTTTTCTGTTTTCACATTTCCAATTCCTGAGAGTAATTTAAATCGTGCTCCTAATTTTAGTTTATCACCAAATTCTCTGTTTGCCCCAAAGGCCAATTCGACGTAGCTGTTCGCATAGATTCCTAAGCCGTCCATATCTGCTCGCTGACCCAATAAAGAGCCGCCATTTCCTTCCACCAAAAGTGAGAAAAAATCTTTGGGGTAAGCAAACTGAACGCTAAGTCTGTTGTACAATCCAACACTGAAATACGTCTTTCTTAACTTCATACCGAAACTTAGAAGTTCGTTTTGCACATTAAAACCAAGGTGATTCAATTTCGCCATTTTGGAAATAGCATTGCTCGGTGACAACACCAAAGAATCATCTTGGGCACGTTCCACCAAAATATCATTTAGGGTAAATCCACTATTGGAAAACCCTAAACTGTGCATTCCTGTTCCAAGACTGAAGTGAAATTTGTTTTCCGGACTAAAAGCTGGATTATAGGCATGGGCTTGAGGCATTAGCTGTAATCCTCCGTAAAACCCGAAGTTGTTCTGCGCTTCACTAATCGAATTAAATCCAACAACAGCAAGAATTAAAAGGTAACTTTTTATCAATTTCTGGATCATCTTTCTTACTGTTTAAAATTGAACACTACCTTGTACTTGCATACCTACACGAACGGTGAACATGTAATCCTCGTACATTTTAACTATCGT
>DDBE01000162.1 GCA_002332715.1 Flavobacteriales bacterium UBA2040 | reverse complement strand
TTCATATTCACGTTCCAGAAGGAGCTACACCGAAAGATGGACCGAGCGCCGGAATTACGATGTTGACTTCTTTGGCAAGTTTGTTCACCCAAAGAAAAGTAAAGCCAAATCTGGCCATGACAGGAGAAATCACCCTTCGTGGAGAAGTTTTACCCGTTGGAGGAATCAAGGAAAAAATTCTAGCCGCCAAACGAGCGAAAATCACCGACATCATTCTTTGTTACAAAAACAAGCAAGACATCGATAAAATCAAACCCGACTATTTAAAAGGTTTGACTTTCCATTATGTAAAAATGATGAAAGAAGTTTTGGACATCGCTTTGACGGATGAGTTGGTCGATAATTGGGTGAAGATTGAGATGCCGAAGACGGTCTTCGACTCCGCCCAGACCTCTAAATAGACTTTGCTCAAGCCTCGATGAATACTGGCGCAGAGTGATGGGAGTCGAAGGTAGCAGTATTGTAACTTTTTCCCTCATTCTCGTTTAAGAATATTGGAACAGTTCTAGCGTTATGACTGTCAAATTCAAATTCGAATATGAATAAACTTTACCTTGCGATAGGTGTATTATTTTTTATTTCTTTTTCTACTTTTTCACAAGATGATGAAGTAGACGAAGCATGCAATCCACCTGCGAAAAAGAGCTTAAAGCTTATTGAAACTGCCAAAAATTCGGAGGACCTTCGAACAATAGTTGATAATTATACCAAGGCAATAGAAGCTGAACCAGAAAATGCTATGGCCTATTATGAATATGGTGTAACGACCTACAATTTAGCGATGGACAATCTTAGTTCAGACGCTCGAAAAGCGGAACGTGGTTTTGTCAATTCTGCAAATTTGTTTCAAGAAGTATTGACTTTGTGTGAAGATTACAACGCTGGAACGTATTACTATTTAGGTGTTATTCGGTATATGCAAAAAGACGATGTGTCTGCGCGGGAGTATTTGACAAAATTCGTCAATTTCAAAAGCATGGACAACGACCGTTTCCCTTTGGATTATAGCAATATGCTAAAGAATGCCAAAGGGCAACTGAAGAAATGGGAAACTACAGTTCCTGAAGAAAAAGTTGAAATTGCAGAAGTGCCCTTCGAACCATTCCGTATTGAAAATGTCAGTTCTAAAGACAATGAATATTTCCCCATGATTTCTCCAGACAATGAGTTGATGTTTTATACACGTAAACTCGACCGTAGATTGCTCGGAGACATGTTAGCCGATTGGCGCGAAGAATTCACCTTCTCGGGTCGCGAAGCTATGGCACAATCGTTCGACAAAGGAAATCCTTTTACCAAGCCGTTCAACCAAGGAGACTTTGTTGGATATGGAGCCGCAACGATGTCCATAGACAACAAGGAAATGATAATTTGTGCTTGTATGAAAACGCAAGTAAATGGGCAAGATTATAAAAACTGCGATTTGTACTCTACAACATTTTCGAGTAAAGGAACAAAAGGGGATAGCTACAATTGGACACCTCTGGTTTCTTTAGGCCCTAACATCAATTCTCCGAATGCATGGGAGGGACAACCTTCGATTTCTGCAGATGGAAATGCGCTTTATTATGCCACGATCAGTCCAAATACGAGAAAGCATGATATCTATATTTCTGAACGAAAAGCGGACGGAACTTGGTCTTTGGGGCGACCTTTTGAAGAAATAAATACGGCTGGTGATGATAAAAGTCCTTTTATTCACCAAGACAATGAAACCATGTATTTTGTTTCTGAATCTTCCGAAAAGCGAGTAGGAGCAGGTGGGTTGGATATTTACTACATCAAAAAGAAAGATGGAAAATGGAGCAAACCTACTAATATTGGAATTCCAATCAATACACCTTCTGATGAAATAGGACTTTTCGTTTCAACGGATGGAGAATTGGCCTATTTCTCGTCCAACAAAGGAGGCGATTACAATATCTACGGTTTTAAATTGTATGAAGAAGCTCGACCTACGCCCGTTATGATTATTAAAGGAACCTTGACCGATAAAAAAGGAAAAGGAGTTTCTGGAGTGGAAATTGAAATTAGCTATGGGGACAGCGATGAGGTTCAAAAAATTAAAGTGAATGGTGACGACGGAAAATATGCCGCCGCGATAAAACTAGATCCGAACAAAGACGTCATGGTTTCGGCGAAAAAAGATGGAGCTGCATTTTCGGTAAAACTGATTACCAAGGAAGAGATTCGCGAACAGAAAGCGAAAAAAGAAGTTTCGGTGAAAAGGAAGGACATGGAAGTAATAAAAGTGGAATTAGGGCAAGCATATGTAATTGAAGATATCTTGTACACAACCGCCTCTGCTGAGTTGAATCAAAATTCAAAAGTGATACTGAAAGCTTTTGCTCGTTACTTAATTGAAAATAAGACGATGAAAATTGTCATTCAAGGTCATACAGATGACGTGGGTGACGAAGAAAAGAATCTGCAACTTTCGGATGACAGAGCTCGAGTAGTGAAGGAGTATTTGGCATCTCAAGGAGTTTCCAAATCACGCATGCAATCACAGGGATTCGGTGAAACTCAACCAAAATTGGAGAATGAGACGGAAGAGGCTCGTGCGAAAAATAGACGGACGGAATTTAAAATTGTGGGATTGTAGAAGTAAAATTATTATTTTCTGCTATAAACAATAGTAATTTTTATAATATCTTTTGGCTCGGAGAAATTATTTGTCGATTCAAAAGTAACTGTGTTTTTACCTGATTCTCTGGCGCCAAAATGATTCTTTGGTAAGAATCTATTTTTAATCGGGCGATTCCTAAAGAATCCGTTTCTGCTTTTGTTCTTTTCGAGAAATCAGAATTGTCTGCGGTTGTTATCTCTTTTTCACCTTCTGAGTTTATGGTAGTCGAAACTTTTTTGATTGAGAAATGGGCGGACGATGAATTTCGCAGTGTTAACGGTCAATTGAAATGGATAATTGCGAAAAGCTTGAAAGATAGCAAGCATTTAAAATCGAAAAGGAAGCCAATAGATTCTGAGGATAAATAAGGTTAAAAAAAGAGCAAAACATTGAAATGAGGAGCGACTATTTTTTATAATTCTTTTCGTACAAATTCACCCAGTCCTGAACTGACATTTTTGTCACCAATTCACCGATCAAGTCGAATGGGATATCTTCCATCTTTTTAAATCGCACACAGCTTTTACCCATGTCTAATTTTTTGGAAGAGTGCTTCGGGAATTCAGTAACGAACCATTCTAGTAAATCTGGATTGGCATATATTCCCATATGGTAAAGCGCAATGAAGTTTTTCTGAGAAGCTACATTCATAAAGGGTAAAGGAAGCTTCGTGTCGCAATGATAACCATCCGGATAAATCGATTTGGGTACGTGATACGAAAGCATGCCGTACCCAATTCCTTCTTCAAATCCCTTCGGTAGGTTTTTCAGAATTGTCTGTCTTATTTTACCCACTGGACTAATTCTGTCTTCTGAAAGGTTTTGCATATATTCCTCTGGAGTGCTCGCTTTTATGGTCATGAACTCGTTTTTAAAAAGTGTGCTGGAATTATTTCGTTTCTATAAATCGAATTTTTTTCTCAATAATTTGTGCACCAAATATCCAGTTTAAAATAATTAAAAGAATGCTCTCGCTAACAAATAGATAGATGGCATTAGTGAAGACATCATCTTCGGGAAATTTGATATTGCTAATCAATTTGAGGTGCAGTATAAATAGAAAAATATAAATAATCCAGATGATTCGGCGTCGCCATTTTATAATTCCAAGTTTATGATTTACTTGAGTTTGAATATTTTTTCTGTTCACCCCCTTTGCATTTACTGTTTTTTTAAGTTGACTTATCCTTTGCATAGCAATAGAATAAAGGCTACCATGAATTACAAGTAAAAGCAAATACAAAACAATAAAGAGACCGAAGAGATTGGACATAGTTTACGAATTTAATGTAAATGGGCTATCTGCGGTCAATTTATGGGGTTGAATTTTAAACAACCTATAATTTGTCTTTCAGACCCAAAAGTGCATGTAGATAATTTATTGAAACCCCATTATTCGAATAAGGATGAGGAAAATTTGAAAAGTTATCTCTTACTTCTATGGATTAAATTTTCTCCAAGGGGTGTATTCATGCCCACACCTGCTGTAAAACCAGTTCTAAATATTGTTACACTTGTTGAAGACTTTGGGGTTATAGTTTCGGCGTAAGGGCCTTTATAGTAAACCGACTGTTTGAAAATTAAAGAAAGTGAAGTTCCAGTATGTATAAAAAATTTTGTTTTTTGACCAAGACCTAATTTTGCTAGAATAGGAAGAATAAATTGATCATTTCGTTCATATTGACCTCCTTCGGAAAGAATGTTCCCCGTTTCATCGGTAAAAATGATTCTTGTCGCAATGGTGGATTGTTGAAAATAAAATCCTGGATTTAATCCTATTTTCTCTGATAGGTTGTATTGGTAATTTATTCTGGCAATTGGTGTAGCTGCAAGAATCGTGTTGTCGATATTGCCATTGGCTTGGTTTGACCAAAGATTAGCGCCAGCTCAGAGTTGTATGCCGATAGTATGATTGATTTGAGAATTACAAGTGAATGAAAGGATTAAGCATCCAAAAAATAATGCGGGGGTTAAACGTTTCATACAGAGTTAAAATTTATGGCTAATTGTAGAACGAAATAAGTCCCAAATTATTTCCCCACATTCAAATCGACGAACTCATTTGTTCCCGCCATTTGTCCTTTTTCTGAGAACTGCCAATAAATAATCCGGGGATCCGAAAACGACGAAGGTTCGCGCGAATATGCAGCGATCCAAAATTTGTAGTTTTTGAAGTCGTTTTTAAACTTCGTTTCGAAATAATGGTTGGAACAATAGATAATAGGGCGGAAACCTGTTTCTTTTTCGACCACGGTCAGCCAAATTTTCATTTTCGCAATCAAATCTTCATCTGAGAACCCTTCTGATTCAACATCGAGCATAGGAGCAAGGTCAATATCTCGGTGCGACCAATGTTTTAAAAAATGAGAAGCCTGTTCTCGTGGTGGTTTCTGTCCGTTGAAAAAATGATAGGCGCCATGTACAATACCTAATCTGGTCAATTGAATTCTATTTCTTTCCCATTGTCTGTCAAGGTGATCTATGCTTTCCGTGGCTTTACAATAGACGAATTGTACTAAGGTGTCGTATCCGAGATCGTCGAACATCAATTCCCAGTCCATTTCGCCTTGATGGTGGGAAATATCAATTCCAATTGTAGAATAACCAGTAGGAAATTGAGAAAGAAAATCACCTCTGTATTTTGTAAATGATCGACCGTTATAGAAATAATACCCGATTGGTACACCAACAACGAGCAAGAAAAGGATCATTGCCCATGTGAAAGGTTTATTCCTTGAAAATATTAATTTCTTTTTACCCATTTTGATAGTCAACAAAAAAGGCCTTCTCGAAAGAAAGCCTTTTTAAATATAGTTGTTTTAATACTAATCTGGTTTAACGAATGAACGTTTCTCACGAATACGAGCCGCTTTACCAGTAAGTTGACGGAAGTAAAAGATACGAGCACGACGAACATAACCTTTCTTCGTTACTTTAATATCTTCTAAAAACGGAGAGCACATTGGGAAAATACGTTCAACGCCAATATTTCCTGACATTTTACGAACTGTAAATGTTTCGGTCGAACCTTGACCTCTTCTTTGAAGCACAACGCCTTGGAAATTTTGAGTACGCTCTTTCTCGCCCTCTTTAATTTTGTATGAAACATTTACTGTATCACCGCTAGAGAACTTTGGAAAGCTTTTGATTTCGGTTAATTCGTTTTGAATTTCTCTGATTTTATCCATTATTTCTAATCTATTGTCTATTATATCCGTGTAAATCGGGGTGCAATATTACGGATAATTTCTAGAATAGAGTAATTTTCTGCACTTTTTTTCTTTTTTTTTCGCCGATTCCAATGCATTCCTTAACCTTGTGCAAAAGTCGAGTATTTAACTGAATCCAGTCCAATGAAAACGGTATTTATTTTTATCTCTTTTCTTTTGCTAGTTGCTTGTTCCAACAAGAATGCAGAGCTTGCTAAAAAACACAATGATGAGGGTGTTCTTTTTTTGGATAAAGAAGAATATGACAAGGCATCTGAATCTTTTCATACGGCACTTGGTCAAGGGAAAATAAATGTGGAACTTGAGGCAGG
>DDBE01000053.1 GCA_002332715.1 Flavobacteriales bacterium UBA2040 | reverse complement strand
TTCGGGTGGATATTTTGCAAACAAACGAGTTTCAGCTTTTGACGCATTTTCTCCACTTTTCGCAGCCCCGAAATATAATTCTGGATCTGGAAGTCTAGAAATTCTGAAAGGGAAACTTCCCAATCTTACTGTTTTATTTGTAACAGACGATTTGCCTGAAACGGTGATAGAACATTCACGTCCTCCTCCTGGATTTGCAATCCATCCATTTCCAGATTTTGATAAAGAAACTCCACTACCTTGTAAAATTGTTTGATCATATCCCGATGCTACGGCTTCCACTTTGTTAGCATAACCTCTGTATAATACATTCAATTCAGGAAGAGAAACGGTACCACTAGGTTTCATGATTTTCACTGTTTTTTCCCAAGGCATTGTTTTTGGAACTCCAGATTTGTTACGAATCGTGATATTTCCTTTCAAGGTCATTTCACCACCGCCAGAAGCTCTTGTTTTAATATACCCTTTCCCTTCTTTCACATCTGAAATAGTTGAACCGTTATAAGTAACAACTGGTTGCTTATCTGAATCGTAAGCGGCCATTAATACTTGCAACTCAATCTCATCACCTGAGTTCGCTAATTCTGGTCCATATGCAAGGGCCATAATTTTGTTGAAAGAGTATTCTCCACCTCCAACTCTTGAACGAAGTAGTGCAATTGCATCTGCTCTAGCTGCTAATATATCCTTTTGCATAGAAGATAATGATGCAATAGCGGCTACTGATGGAGAGTGGTCAAATGTTTTACCAATCCAATGTACCCCACTTTGCCCATGCACTTCAGAAAATTCTTCTTTTGTTAAACCAGCATAGATTTTTTTAATTGCCTCTTTATCATCTTGCGCCACATTCGATTTTTTGATTGCGGCATCAATTTGATCCATCAGGTCTTTCTGATCCTTAAACTTGGTAATAGATGGAGCTTTAAAGCTGTATTGAGGAGCGCCATCACCAGAGCCTTTGTATTTAGCGATAAACTCTGTCAATTCATTACGGTAGCCATTGTAGCTATTCCATAATTCGATTCCTTTACCAGTTGGTTTTTTAATATCGGTAGCATCACCAATCATGATACGCATTGCATCATCATACTTATCTTTACCATTTACTTTATCCAGGTCCATACGAGCTGGTTTAATGGGGTTAGCCTTCGTGTATGCTGTTAAAATAATATTGCCTGGACCTTTTTTATCCACGTCTTCACCTGTTTCTTTCAAAATTTGAACTTTGATCTCATCAATCATAGCGATCCGTTTCGCCGTGAATTTATCGATCTCTTCTACCATTTTGAAAATTCGAGCTGCTTTTGCCGCTCTATCCGGTTCAGATTTATCCAACGCCGTTTCTTTCAATTCAGATCTTTTTTCGTTTCCACGAAAGAATTCTGTCAAGTTTGCTTTTTGGATATTCTCCTCAATTGCAACGAAAGCATCTAATATTGATTTGGAAACGTTTAAAGCCAGAAGTGCAGTGAGTACCAAGTACATCATACCAATCATCTTCTGTCTAGGGGTTTCTTTTCCTCCTGCCATTTTGTTTAGTTTTTATGGTTATACAATCTACAATTTCAATTTCAAAAACTTACGCCTTTGTAACTGTCATTGCTTTCAACATGTTACCATAAACGGTATTTAAGTTCGTCAAGTTTTTAGACATAGTCGCCATATTCTCCTTGTACAATCTTGTATCCTCAGCAGATGCAGACAAGTCCTCCATCATTTTGGTAACTTGACCTTGGAATTTCTCAGTTGCTTCTAAATGAGCAGATGAACCTTTCAATTGTAATTCATAAACATTGTTCAATGCGCCTAAGTTTTTAGAAACTTTTTGCATTTGTTCACCGAATGATTCACCTTCTTTTTGAGCTGACGTCATTCCTGCAATTGCACTAGAAGCTCTATCATAAGAATCAGACAATGTAGCTACTTTTTCAGCAGCAGAATTAAGACTGCTTACGTAAGAATCTGTTGCAGCTGCAGCAGTTGTTACGCTTTTCAATGAAGCTGCGTTATCTCCTAAAGAACGCATTCCATCTCCTAAACGTGTCAATAATTCACTATCAATTTTTGCTTCTTCAAGCATCTTGTCTAAATGTTCAGTTACACCCGTTCCAGATCCACCACGGCCTCCTCTTGCCATTGGTAAAGCTTCGTGATCTAACTCGTCTGAATGACCTAACGCCAATTCTGGGTATACTAATTCCCAATTTGGATCCTCATGTATAGGTTCAAAGGCAGAGAAGAAGAAAATAACCGCTTCCGTTCCTAGTCCTATGATAAGCATTAAATCTGCAAAAGGCCAGTGCATGATTTTAAATAGTGCACCGATAATAACGACTGCTGCACCAATACCGTACAACTTCGCCATAAAATTTTTCCATCCTTTACTTCCTGGTTTCATAATTGTTTTTTTTAAAAGGTTTTTAATTAAGGTTTGTTATTTATTTACTTCAGTTGTATATCTGACTGTATTTCTTCACCACCCTCTCTCGAGAAGTCACGTCCACCGCGACCTAAGTGAGTCATTACATTTCGATAACCAACAAAAGATTTTGAAGAATCTTGGTACTCATATGAACGTGTACCATTATGCAAATAATATCCGATGTCTTTCCAAGAACCACCACGGGTTACTTTCCGCTTCATGCTCGGTGGATCCCAATCCATTGCGTCATAACGGTGATCTGTATTTAGATCGTTTGAAAATTCGTACATCGATTCATCGTAAGCAGTTTCACACCACTCAGCAACGTTTCCGGCCATACAATACAATCCCCAACCATTCGGGTTATAAGAATATACTTTTACAGTATGGAATCCTCCGTCTTCGAAGTATCTGCCACGCATTGGTTTAAAGTTCCCTAAGAAACAACCTGCTTCGTTACGAATGTAAGGTCCACCCCATGGATATGGCGAAAGCGCTAAATCACCGCGTGAACCTCTTTCCCACTCACCTTCAGTCGGCAAACGGAAATCATTCACAAAAATCTCACCCATGCTCAACAGCCAACTGTTCAACAACTGTGTTCTCCATACCGAGAAAGCACGAGCTTGTTGCCAAGTTACCCCAACAACAGGATAATTATCATACGCTGGATGCCAGAAGTACATGTTTGTCATTGGATCGTGGAATGAATAGGTGAAATCACGTACCCAACATAAAGTATCTGGATAAACATTGATAATCTCATCAATAATAAAACGTTGACGATTTTCATGACCACGAATAGCATTGTTTTGACCTTTCTTGTTGAAATACCCCATATCCTTGTCTAAACCTTCAGGTTCGCCTGAAAACGGATTTGGTGGATTATCTAAAGTACGGTGTTCATCTACTAAAAGATTTCCTTCATTATCGTATCCATCACGAACAATATTTACACGGCCACGTTGAGCAGCAGCGCGCAAATCAATCCAGTAGTATCTATACATCAACTTACGCGTATCAATTTCACGTCTTTTATAAAAACGCTCCGGTTGTGGATAATACATATCCGCCAACAAAGGAACTAGTTCTGGATCAGAGTAATCAAATTGTCTATCCCAGTTCAATGAGAAGATTGGATAGTTTTTATCTCTGTTCAATTCTCTATCAGAAGGATCAAATTCGACATACTCTAAGCCACCCTCATCAAAATACTCATCTGCATAGTTGATGTATCGACTTGCTTCGTCATCATCCTCCATGTTATAATAGATCTTGTCCATTGCAAGTGAGTCACGAACCCAATACACGAATTGGCGATATTCATTATTTGAGATTTCTGTTTGATCCATATATAAAGCTTGGATCGAAACAGTTTTTGCACGTGTTTGATGCAAAAAGGGCATATCTTGGTCGTTCTCGCCCATCGCATAGGAACCTCCAGGTATATATACCATGCCATATGGTATCTCAGGAATATACATTGGTCTACCGGCTACACCAGTTACATGTCCAGTCCTTAAGCTACAGGCTCCAAGCACAGAACCTACCAACACTAATATCATTAGTCTTTTCATTCTACCTCTTATTTAACAGTTTCCATCAATCGATTTACAATCTACAGGGTTTACTTAATATCGACATAACGGAGTTTAATCCAAATTGGTTACAAATCTCGTTAAAAAAATTTAATCTACAACCATCTTGGATGTTTTGATGGAGTTTTTGGCGGAGGTGGTATGAAGTAACAGTACTTCACAAACAACTCATGCGTTCCATTTGAAAAACTTGCCAATTTATTTACAGTTAAGTCATATGAATAACCAGCAGTCCAATTATTCATTGACCCACCTATCATAAAGGCTAGGGCATCAGATGAACGGAAAGTGATTCCTCCATAATATTCCATTGTAGAGTTTGCACTCATTATATATCTAGCATTCCAATCAGAAGAAAATTTAACAAGATCTGTTCTCATTAAAACATTTCCTTCAATTTTACCTGGACCAATATTTTGCGGATGTTTATATCCACCCATAACATAGTAGTGTCTGGCTGCATTATAGGATTGCACACCACTCAAACCATTGTCTGTATTAAATTTTTCAGAAAGTCGAGTTGCAGAAAGGTGCGTTGATGAAATTCCAGCATAATAACCTTGATTTCCTTTCCAATAAGCACCAAAATTTAAGTCTAAACCTGATTTTGAAAATCCGATTGGTAATTTATCATCAAATAAATTAGTTGGCGGCACCCAGTCTGGCTGCATTCCCACATTGATCAACCCTACCCCAATTCCTACTCCTAAAACTCCATAGTTGGTATACACCGGATATGAATAATTCAGGGTGACGTTGTTTTGACGAACAAAACCAATAGCATCATGATAAAAGGACATTCCTAGTCCACCTGGTATTGGTAATAAATTTTCCAAATTTGCTTCTACGTTAAAAACGAATGAATTTGGTGCACCAGAAACTTTATCCCATTGATTTCTATAAATCATAGTTCCACAAACACCATCGTCAAGACCTGTTTCCCCTGGATTCAGGCTCATTTTATCGTACATCCAGTGTGTGAGAAGCTTATCTTGCTGTGCAAATGATGAACCTATAGCCCCAACAAAAAGTAGAATAAGTAAATTTTTGGCTTTTACCATTGTAATCTGCTGTATTAATGTGTTTTATAGTCATTTCAGGTCCAAACAGACCGAAATTACAATGCTAAAATAAAGAAATATGTTTAATAACGAAATTATATTTTGACTTCACACAATGAATTCTATTAATCTGTTAAATTTTTCACCCAAGCTTTTGATACGTTTTCCACCATAAATCGGGAATTTCATTTCTCATGGCCAATTCATAATCGCTATGATCACATGGCACTAAATGATGACGATTGTACTTCTTGCCTTGTTCTGGCGGGTATGGCACTTCCATCCACCATCTTTCAGATTTATTACTTTTCAGGAATACTAGTTCATCCTCCGAGAAATTATCTAGGTGAACTGAAAAACGAACATAGTCTTTTTGTGAACCTATTGGGAAATCACCCATTCTTTGTGAATAACCTTCAATAAAATACCAAATGATCTGAGCGACTAAATGATTTGCACAATCTGCGTCTTCCTTTGGATGAAGGTTAAACAAGCCCAAGGACGTAAGCTTGTCACTTATTCCAGCATACTTTGCTATTTGACATATTTGATCTGCGTACAAGCCATTCGGACTATCATGACTAGCCGATTTAAAATCTGAACTCCGTATAGATTCCATATCGATTGAGAGAATGTCCGTATTTCGAATATGCGGTTCCGCTTTTTTAAAGTCAGAGTTGAACTCCCCAAGACGACAAACATCGAAATACAATTTTTCATACAACTCCAACTCATCTTTACTTGCGAAAAGGGATTGACAGCCGATATTAGCAAAATTAAACAAATAACAAGGTCTTTGTAGGAGAAGATGACTCAAATAACTCTTGGAAGAAAAGGGTTCTTCAATATTACCAATGTCCAATTTCGCGTCAATTGAACAGACATTGACGAGTTGTTCTAGCTGCTCGTAACCTTGATACATTCCATAAGTCAAATCCTGCGAACCACCTATAATTATTGGAATGATATCTTTTTTGATGAGCGTCGAACAAACTGTGGCAATGGCGAAATACGTGTCAATGATTGTTTCTCCGGGTAGCATTTGTCCCAAATCGTAAATATTCGTATTCCAAAGGACACCTGGGAATAATTTATAGAGGTGTTTTCGAAACGAATCGTCGAACTTACCTTCAAATCTTGCATCACCATTTCTAAATTCGGGAACATAAAAAAGGGCTATCCCTTTCTTTTCCATTTCAGGAAAGTTATCCTCCGTATGAATTTCGATTTTAGATCCAAGGGTATTTTCTGCAATTGCTGCCAAGGATTTTATAGGTGTGAAATATATTTCAAGATCTTTCATCTTCATTTTTTTGTAAAAATAAAGTCAAAAGTGACCTGAAATAAGATCGAATCAAGAAAGAATCAAGATGAATGCGTGAATAACTTACTTTTTGGCCGTTTTCTTCCCTGAAGGTTTCTTTTTAGCGGTCTTTTTCTTCGGTTTTTTCGCTTCAATCATTTCCTCCACCTTTTCAAGTGTCAAGGCATCAACGTTGAATGTTTTCGGAAGTTCGATCTTCAATTTACCTTTCACAATATTGAAACGACCCCAACGGGCTTTCTGAACTGAAATTCCTTCTTTTTCCCAATTGTGAATCATTTTATCGATTTCTTTCTGCTTTTTCGTTTCAATCAATTCTTTGATATCCGCTTTTGAAAGATTATCGAAATCGTATTTTTTATTCACGTTGATGAATATCTCATTCCATTTTATAAACGGTCCAAAACGACCAGTACCTTTTTGCACAGGTAACCCTTCGTATTTTGCAATTGGAGCATCAGCTTCCAATTTTTCTTTGATCAATTCGATTGCACGATCAATTTCTATGCTGCCAATATCTTCCCCCTTCGGAATGGAGACAAACATTTCTTGGAACTTGACATATGGCCCAAATCTTCCAAGGGCTACAACTACCTCTTCCCCTTCAAAAACACCAAGATTTTTCGGAAATTCGAATAATTCTAATGCTTCTTCTAAGTTGATTTGATTGATGGATTGTCCAGTTCTGAGAGATGCAAATTGAGGCTTCTCACCATCTTCTTGCTCATCGCCTATTTGCACCATTGGTCCGAATCGACCGATACGAGCGATAATTTTACGACCAGATTTCGGGTCTTCACCTAAGGCACGTTCACCACTTGCTCTGTCTGAATTTTCAAGAGTATCCTCAACGGTTGCATGAAAGGGAGTGTAGAAATCATTAATCATTGATGTCCATTCCTTTAAACCGTTCGCAATTTCATCGAATTCCGCTTCTACTTTTGCGGTGAAATTATAATCTAAGATTTTTCCGAAGTGCTCTGTTAAGAAATCCGTTACGACAATTCCAATATCTGTTGGAGACAATTTATTTTTATCTCTGCCAGTAATTTCGGTTAACTCTTCAACTTTGACACCGTCATCTGTTAAAGTTAATACGTTGTAAGCTCTTTCTTCCCCATCACGTTCTTGCTTTTCAACATACCCTCTTTTCTGAATAGTTGAAATAGTTGGTGCGTAAGTCGATGGACGTCCAATTCCTAATTCTTCTAATTTCTTTACAAGCGAAGCTTCTACATAACGTGCTGGCGGACGAGTATATCGTTGTGTTGCTCTCACCCAGTTTCTATCCAAAGCATCGCCTTGCGTAACAGCAGGAAGAAGATTCGATTTTTCGTCATTTTCTTCATCGTCGTCATCATCGACATTCGATTCTAAATAAACACGTAGGAAACCGTCAAACTTGATAACCTCGCCTTTCGCTTGAAAAATTTCTTTGATTGATTTATTACCAATTTTAATTGTTGTGCGCTCCAATATAGCCTGGGACATCTGAGAAGCAATGGCTCTTTTCCAAATCAATTCGTACAATCGAACTTGATCATTTTCTCCGCTTGTTGTGTGCGCTGAAAAATCAGTTGGACGAATCGCCTCGTGCGCCTCTTGAGCATTTGAATTTTTAGAAACGTATTTTTTCGGATTGGAATATTCTTTTCCGTAAGCTCTAAGAATTTCACTTTGAGCACCTTCAATTGCGGTATTCGATAAATTCACGGAATCCGTTCTCATGTACGTAATCTTTCCAGCTTCGTACAAACGTTGAGCAACGCCCATTGTTCGTGAAACAGAAAAACCCAATTTCAAACTTGCCTCTTGTTGAAGAGTTGAAGTGGTAAATGGAGATGTTGGCGATTTTACAGCCGGTTTCATCGTTACATCTTGAACGCTAAAATCAACATCAGCAATTTGCGCCAAGAAGTTTTGCACCTCTTTTTGCTCGTCAAATTGTTTGTTTAATTCACATGATATTCTTTCGTTTCCTTTTAAGAATGATCCATTCACACGGAAAAAACTTTTGTTTTTGAAAGAGATAATTTCTTTTTCTCTTTCAACGATTAATCGAACTGCTACCGACTGAACACGACCTGCAGACAAAGATGGTTTCACCTTTCTCCACAATACAGGCGATAATTCAAATCCAACCAAGCGATCCAATACACGACGTGCTTGTTGAGCGTTTACTAATTCTTGATTTATTTCTCTTGGTTTTTCAATTGACGCAAGAACGGCTGTCTTGGTAATCTCGTTGAACGTAATTCTTTTTGTTTCTTTTTTGGCAAGATCCAAAGTCTCGTATAGGTGCCATGATATCGCTTCTCCCTCACGATCCTCATCCGTCGCTAGCCAGATCACATCGGCTGCCTTTGCTAATTTCTTTAGTTCAGAAACGATTTGTTTCTTATCTGCCGAAACTTCGTAATTGGGTGTGAAATTATTTTCAATATCTATTGCTGTGCCTTTCTTAGCCAAGTCTCTAACATGTCCGTAACTGGATTTTACCACGAAGTCTTTTCCAAGATAACCTTCTATAGTTTTTGCTTTAGCGGGGGACTCGACGATTACAAGATTTTTTGCCATAAGTTCAATTGTGTGGAAAAATGGATGATACCAAATTCGACGCAAAGATAAAGGGTAAAAAAACGATTTTGCAAGTACCTCGTCAAATCTTACCTTATTTTAACCTACTTACTACGTAAAAGAATTCAAAAATTAAAAAATGATAAAATCTGAATAATAGATACTGACATTTTGACATAGTTTATGATTTAATTATATCTTTGTGCGCCGTAAACAGAACCATGCAGCATACAGAAGACATATCAGAAAAGACCATGGACGAAAGCAAACAAGGCACAGCTTTGATGCTTCCGGATGAAGCTAAAAAAGGAGGGAAAAAATTATTTCTAGAAAGTTATGGATGCGCCATGAATTTTGCAGATAGTGAAGTTGTTGCGTCGATTTTAACCAAAGAAGGATTTTCAACCACCCAAAATAGTGCGGAGGCAGATGTAATACTCATGAACACCTGTTCTATTCGCGACAAGGCAGAGCAACGCGTTCGCAAACGTTTGACGGAATTCAGAGCACAGAAAAAAGAGAACCCAGATTTAGTTGTGGGCATACTCGGTTGCATGGCTGAACGCTTGAAAAAGAATTTATTAGAAGAAGAAAAATTAGTTGATATAGTTGCCGGGCCAGACTCATATCGAGACTTACCGAATCTGATTGAAGAAGTTGGAACTGGACAAAAAGCAGTGAATGTTTTGCTTTCGAGAGAAGAAACGTATGCTGATATTTCACCTGTTCGGTTGGACAAAGGAGGAATCTCCGGATTCGTTAGTATCACACGTGGTTGCGACAATATGTGTTCATTTTGTGTCGTTCCTTTCACACGAGGCAGAGAACGCTCTAGAGATCCGCAAACCATAGTTCGAGAATGCGCAGAAATGTTCAATGCTGGTTACCGTGAAGTGACTTTATTGGGACAAAACGTCAACTCTTATCGCTACAATTTATCGGCAAAAGGAGAAATTCGCGACGAGAATTTACCAACAACGAATTTTGCCCAATTGATGGAAATGGTGGCGCAAGTTTCACCTGATTTACGGGTTCGTTTTTCGACTTCACATCCAAAAGATATGGGCGATGACGTGTTGCACATCATTGCGAAAAACGAAAACATTGCTCCATACATCCATTTACCCGTTCAAAGTGGTCACACCGATATGCTGAAACGCATGAATCGAGGTTATTCTCGCGAATGGTTTTTGAACAGAATAGAAGCCATTCGAAATATCGTTCCTGATTATGCTATTTCGACAGATATAATCACCGGATTTTGTGGTGAAACG
>DDBE01000116.1:36346-37992 GCA_002332715.1 Flavobacteriales bacterium UBA2040 | reverse complement strand
TCTACTTAAAATTATCTCATAACCCACAAATTCCTATTTCTTATACAAAATCCCTTTCAAATTATCCAACCCTTCCTGTAATTTTGGCCCTAAGGTTCCGTCAAAAATCATTTGCGCTCTTCCATCCGACTCCATTGGTTTTTTGAAATAAATAACGAAATCAATCTGCTTATTGGGAATCATTTTCACAATTTCCTGTTCTCCTTCTCCAACATTTTCATTCGTGCTCATCCAAGCCATTATCGCTCCTACTTCGCCATCTGTTCTGGTAAAGGTTTTCTTTTGGCTCGGATCTAACTTTTCCCAATACGAAAACTCCTATTGATTTTTCAGATACTTAGCATAATCATACACCTCCTCTACTGAATGATCTATTTCGACAGTGCAAGTTACTTTGAACTCTTTATCAATGAACAATGCAATTATCAGCACAATGCCGATTAATACGAGTAAAACGATTCCAATCTTCTTTAGAATTTTCATGATTTTAACATTTTGATTATCATGATTAAACGTTTTTCCTTAACTTGTTAAACCATAAGCAAACAATCTGAAAAGGAACTTTGTTAAAGTAGAAACCATTACCTCAAAAAATCGAACATGAAATATTTATTTATAATTGGTATAGCAATCGCCTTCCTTGCTTGTGCTGCTAAATCAGAAAAAGAAAGTGCAATTTCAGCCACTAATACTCCACAAAAATTATCCGATGAGGCGAAAGAATATTGGTATTCTGGGAGTGCAGAAATTACATCCTATAAATTAACACAAGCTCGATACGGAGAACTTCGAGAAGGTGAAGCAGTAATGATTTTTGTGACAGAACCGTTTTCTCTGAAAGCCAATACGAAAGCGGATTCTCCTTCAAAGGACAATGTGAATGTGTTGAAGCTGAATTTCACCAAACGATTCAACACGGGAATCTATCCGTATTCTATTATGAATTCTACATTTTACCCTGTTAATGGCGGCGAGTTCAGTCTGAAGGCAAGTACAAGTGTCCAAGAATGGTGCGGACACGTCTATATGGAATTACAAAACAAAAAGAAATTTGAATTCGTCAATCACTCGTATTTTGAAGGCGAAAGTTTTGTTTCTTCTATCGACAAGGCTTACTTAGAAGATGATGTTTGGTCACAAATTCGACTTTACCCAGGAACTTTAAAAAGCAAAACGAAAATGATTCCTTCCTTCTTTTATTTGCGTTTGATGCACAAAGAAGCAAAAGCGTATGATTGCAATATGACGTATGCCACAAACAAGGACCAAACCACCGAATTAAAAATTAGTTATCCAGAGTTGGAAAGAACCCTGAAAATTAGATTCTCAACTGATTTTCCGCATTCGATTTTAAGTTGGACAGAAACCTATCCAGATGGATTTGGCCCCAACAAAAAAATGCTTGAAACTACCGGAAAATCAATAAAATCAATTAAATCCGACTATTGGAATAAGAACAATAATACTGATGAGAAAATGCGAGAAGAATTGGGATTGAAGTTTTAGCAACAATTCGCTGCGTCACCACCACCAACATTCAAGGAAAACGGCATCGCTCCACCACACCCTTCGAAAATTCCATAGTGCGTTGACCAATCTCCGAGGAAAGTAAAGAATGACTTGTAACGCGTGTCGTGCAACATTTT
>DDBE01000116.1:12796-36116 GCA_002332715.1 Flavobacteriales bacterium UBA2040 | reverse complement strand
AGAATGACTTGTAACGTGTGTCGTGCAACATTTTGTACGTATTCCCACAAACTGTCATCACCTTTCCTTTCGGAAAATAGTGGTGATTATCTAAGTCAAATGCCATAGGACATTCTTCAATTCCACCATTGTATACTACTGCTTGACCATAATCTTCACAATCGCTTTCCAATCCCTCTATTTTCCATAAACGATAAGTAACTGAGAAAAACTTCAAGGTGCCTAGTTTCTCTTCAAGTTCTTCGTTTTCGACAGTAATCGGCTTATTTTCGACCACTCTAGGATCGGTAAATCCTGCTTTTTTCGCTGTGTTGTGAAAGTCATTCCAGTACAAAGCCCCGCTCAAACATTCGCCCCAAAGGACTTTGTCTTCTTGCAATTCTTGTGGAATTCTTCTGTCTGAATACACATCAGAAAAGTACATTTCGCCACCTGGTTTTAATAAGGCGTAGGCATCGTCCAAAACTTTTTGTTTGTCCTGAGCAAGATTGATTACGCAATTTGAAATGATTAGATCGAACGAACCTTTTTCAAGATTCAACTCATCCAACCTTTCGATATTTCCTTTGATAAATTCTACATTTGATTTCGCATATCCGAATTTCTCTCTGTGGAACTCTATATATTCCTTTGCTAAAGCTAATTGTTGATCCGTCATATCTACACCTACAACATGTCCATTTTCACCCACCAGTTTCCCTGCGATGTAACAATCACGACCACTTCCAGAACCCAAATCCAAGATTTTCAATCCTTTTACTTGCGTCGGAATCGTCAAACCGCACCCGTAATATTTGGCTTGCACTTCATCGGCAACCAAAAGCAAAGCTTCCATAATATGTCGCGGTGGTTTGGTCAAAGTGCAACAGACATTCGTTTTTAAATCCTCTGATTTTTGCAATTCTTCGCCGTAATATTCTTGAACATCCTTGTGCAATGTTTCCATCAATTTCTTTTTTGTGAAAATACATATTAAACCCTTTTAACAACAAAAAGGTTTGTATTGTTTGACGTACTTACGCTTGAAAACTTAATTTGGATTTTTTAAAGGATTTGCTGACTGCTTTAAGGTAAATGAATAATCAGCCAATCCGCAATCCGTCAAATAGCCAATCAATTAAATCATTTAACATAATCCTGTTTCACCACCAACATAAACTGGTCATTCTCTATTTTGAGATATCCTTGGTCGTAACAAAAATGGTACTTCGCCCCTTTTTGAGTCGTGTAAATGTTCGTGTAATAGTGAAAGTTAAATCCTTCTTCTGCTAAAGTTATCGCATCGACAGTTATCTTCCCTTTCGGATTCAATTTCTCTAAAATACGGCGATTTTTCCGGAGGATATTGTTAATTCTTCGAACGTAATTGTTCGAATCTTCGTGAAGTCGATTGTTGAACGTATTCCGACAATAATCCGAACAGAATTTTTGATCCTTCCGACCTTTTAACCCTTGTCCGCATTCGTTGCACTTTCTTTCTTCCATCTTTTTCTGTTTCGACTGTTGGCTGTTGGCTGTTGGCTGTTGGCTAAAATAGTGAAAGAAAATGAGCCAATCGCCAAAAGCCAACAGCTTCCCAAAAATAACAATAATTAACGCCCGCAACTTCCGCCACAGTTAAATCTTTACCAAATTTGTTGGATTATCTTGCACGTAATGACAGAAAATGAAAACAGCGCCGTTCAACCTGAATCGGCTTTACAAATATTAGGTGAAAAAGTAAAAGTTGAAAACGAGAAAATTCAACTCTTGAAAAGTGAAATAGCAAAGGTAATCGTGGGTCAAGAACACATGGTTGATCGCCTTCTAATCGCTTTACTCTGTAACGGACACATACTGCTAGAAGGTGTGCCCGGATTGGCCAAAACACTTGCCATCAAAACGCTATCCGATGCTTTGGAAGTAAGTTACAACCGTATTCAATTTACCCCAGATTTACTTCCTGCCGATATTACTGGAACTCAATTATACGACCAAAAATCAGGTGGATTCACTGTTCGAAAGGGTCCTGTTTTTGCCAATTTTATTCTGGCAGATGAGATTAATCGTGCACCTGCGAAAGTTCAAAGCGCACTTCTCGAAGCTATGCAAGAAAGACAAATTACCATTGGAGATGAAAGTTTTCAGCTGGACGAACCGTTTTTGGTGCTCGCAACGATGAATCCCATCGATCAAGAAGGAACGTATCCTTTGCCTGAAGCGCAAGTAGACCGATTTATGATGAAGGTCGTTTTGGGCTACCCAACAAAGGAAGAAGAAAAACAAATTCTTCGCATTAACGTGCGCCCTGAAGGAATGCCGAAGATTGTAAAAGTCTTAAGCAAAACGGACATTCTTAGTTTCCGAGAATTGGTAAAAGAAGTATACCTCGACGAAAAAATTGAACAATACATTATCGATATCGTTTTCGCCACACGAACACCCGACAAATTTGGCTTAGGTTTCTTGGAACCTTTGATTTCCTTCGGATGTTCACCTCGTGCTAGCATCAATTTAGCACTAACGGCAAAGGCCCACGCTTTCTTAAACAACCGAGCATTTGTCATTCCAGAAGACGTTCGCGCCGTAGCTCCAGAAGTGATTCGTCACCGTATGGGCTTGAGCTACGAAGCAGAAGCTGAGAACATGACGGCAACAGATATTTTATCCAAAATAATCGGACGAATTCAAGTTCCATAATCGTATTTTCCATGGACGCCAAAGCGATACTTGAGAAAATAAAACTCCTCGAAATAAAAACGAAGAACTTGACCAAACAAGTTTTTTCGGGAGAGTACCATTCTGCCTTCAAAGGTCGCGGGATGACGTTTTCTGAAGTTCGTGAATATCAAACTGGTGATGAAATCCGAACAATAGACTGGAATGTAACCGCACGTTTTAACGAACCTTTTGTCAAAGTTTTTGAAGAAGAACGTGAACTAAATGTTCTCTTGTTAATCGATGTTTCGAGCTCCAACGATTACGGAATTGGCGAAAAAAGCAAACTTGATTTAGCACTCGAATTGGCCGCTGTTCTCTCTTTTTCTGCGATTGCCAACAACGACAAAATTGGTGGTATTTTTTGTAGCGATAAAATAGAAAAATACATTCCACCAAAAAAAGGGAGACGACATGCCTTGATCTTGCTTCGTGAGCTTTCCGAGCAAAACAAAATCAATAAACAAACCAATCTTGTTGAGGGATTGAAATTCATTCGAAATACGGAGAAAAAACGATCAATTGTGTTTGTCATTAGCGATTTTCTAGACGATAACGAATACATTTCTGCCTTGGCGCATACCCGCAAAAGACATGATGTTGTTGCGATTAAAATCAGTGATATACTCGAACAAAAACTTCCTGATTTGGGCATCGTTCCGTTAAAAAATGCTGAAACCGGCGAAGTGAGATGGTATAATACCTCCAGCTCAGAATTTCAGGAAGAATTCGAAAATCATCACCGCAAACAACAGAAAGAATTTGCCATGAATCTTAGAAAAAGAGGAATCGATTCTATCGAAATCACCACCACGGATGACTATTACCGAGCGCTTGTCGAACTTTTTCATCGCCGTAAATCATGATGAAATATCTTCTGTTATTTACTGGCTTCATACTACTCGGCTTTTCTCCGGTGTCTTATGGCGTTGAAGCCAAAGCAAACAAAAAAAATGTGCAAGTTGGAGAACAATTTCAAGTCAAATTTGAAATCCAAATAGCGTCGAATAAAACAGTTGTATTTCAACCAGAAAAAACTGTTTTAAAGGCCGTTAGAACGAATAGATCCACGAACAAACAATACACAATTGAACTAGATGTTACCGGTTTTTTTCTGGAGGAAAGAGATAAAATTCAAGGTAAAGAATACTGGATTGGCACATATACTTTGACTTCATTTGAAGAAGGTATTATCGTCATTCCAAAATTTAAATTTAATGTGAATGGGAAGGCCCTATCGAGCAATCCTGTGATGATTTTTGTGGATTTAATGCCTGTCGATAAAAAAGTCGATTTGCATGATATCGAAGAAAATTTTATTGAATTAAAAGTTCCCTTTTTTGAAAAATACGAACGAATAATTTGGTGGTTGGTCTTAATTGCAGTCCTTGGAATTCTCGTTGCCGCCTATTTCCTTTTCTTGAAGAAAATGAAACCTGAAAAGGCGGAAGAGGAAATTGTATTGACGACAAATGAGCGTCGTGGCGTCGCAATTGCTCAATTGACCGCTTTAATGGAAAAAGAATTATGGGCAAAAGATGAATTGAAACAGCATTTCACGGAATTGTCACTTATCGTTCGTCGCTATATCTCGAAGGAAATGGGCACTTCTTATTTGGAAAAAACTAGTCTTGAAATTCAACTTTTTCTGCGTAAAAAAGGATATCGTGAAGGACTGATTAAACCTTTGGGCTTAATTTTAAATGTATCTGACATGGTGAAGTTCGCCAAGTCATCCGTCGAAAAAGAAGGCGTATTTAAGGTGTATCAAGATGCAAAATCATTCATCGAAGAATTTGAGAAAAATTAGATGTTGACCAATTGGAACATATGGCCCCTTTCTTACACCTTCAATCACCCGCATTGGTTTTGGTTGTTATTACTACTGCCTGTTTTAGCATTTTACTTTTTCAAAAAGAATAAAAAATCCAATTTTACGGCACGCGTTTCCCATTTGTCGACCGATCAAAAATCTATGGCATTATCATGGGTAGATCGATACCGTAAGCTCTCCTCCATCATCAAACTTTTCATTTTCGCCCTTTTAGTGACTGCCTTGACAGGACCATTTTCATGGGAGAGTCCCGAAGGAAGGCAAGAAAATTTCAAAAATGGAATTGACATTGTTTTGGCTTTAGATGTCTCTCTTTCCATGTACGCCCGCGATTTCGACCCTAATCGATTGGACGCCGCAAAGCGAGTAGCTATGGACTTTGTGACCGAACGACCGGGAGACAGAATCGGGCTAGTAGTCTATGCCGGCGAAGCATATACCTCATGTCCACCCACCTTGGACCATCAAGTTTTATTAGACAAAATTGCCACCACTTCAGGTGAATACATTGACGGAGGAACAGCCATTGGTGTTGGATTAGGAACTGCAGTTAACCGATTACGCGCGGAAAGCGAAGGAGGAAAAGTCATTATCCTACTCACAGACGGAACGAATAATTCAGGTGAGATCAGTCCTGAAAAAGCGGCTGAATTGGCAAAAGCAAAAGGAATTCGTGTGTATACAATTGGAATGGGAACCAAAGGCGAAGCCCTCTCGCCCATCCCGACTGCTTTTGGAATACAATGGCAAATGGCTCCTGTTGACATTGACGAGGACATTCTGAAAAAAATCGCTTTTAGAACAAAAGGTTCATACTTCCGCGCAACTGATCAAAAATCACTTGTGGAAATTTATGAAAAAATTGAAAAATTAGAAAAGGCAAAATTCCTGGATCGAGTTTATAAAAACGAACCTCCGTCCGACCCAAGTGCATTTTTAAATTGGGCCATAGTACTATGTTTAATCCTTGTTTTTTATTCACTCTTACAATTCAAATATGCAGGTGAATAAACTAACAAATACAAGAAAGACAACTTTTTGGGTTGTCATGATTGAGACGCTTCTTTGGATGCTTTTGACCGGGTTTATTTTGCTCTTTCACGCCTATTTTCCAGATGATTTTTACTTACGTTATCCCAAAGTGGTTTGGTTTAATCTTGTCTTCATTCCTTTTTACTTTATACTCTTTCGACAGAGAGCGCAGCTGCACAATCTCGTTTCTAAAATTCCACCTCGACTCCTTTCCAGCTTCATTCAGTTTGAACCTACCAAGAGCTTTTGGCGGAAATGGATCCTCTTTCGTGTGGCCATGTTCTTCATTTTTATTGCCTTAGCACAACCCTTATTCGGCACAAAAATGGGTTCTAGTTTAGAAAAAAACAGTGAAGTAGTCATTGCCATGGACGTTTCGAACTCGATGAACACTTTGGATATCGACCCGAATATCACTCGTTTGGAGGTGGCTAAGCGAGCAGCAATTGAATTGATCAATGGTTTGGAAGGCGAAAAAGTAGGTGTTTTAATTTTTGCAGGGAATGCTTATGTGCAATTGCCGATCACCCAAGATTACAACACGGCTAAACTGTTCATCAAAGAAATTGAGACGAACATGTTGAGCAATCAAGGGACCAATTTTGATATTGCGATAGATATGTCCCAAGAAATGTTTTCAGAAGGAACTTTTGGAAAATGTATTTTGATGGTGACCGATGGGGAAAATCATGAAAAAGTTCCCGAAAAAAAGTTGAAAACATTACCCAAGGAAAACATCTTTTTGACTGTAGTTGGATTAGGTACTAGCAATGGTGGATTGATCTATCGGGACCCGGCGAAACCGTTCATGGGATATATCACCGATGAAAAAGGGAGACCTGTTCTCTCCAAAGTGGGGAAAGAACTCGTTGAATCTTTGGCCAAAAATGCCAACGGAATAGCGATGGTGACTGATGATCCCTTTCCAAATCTTTCTAATTTATTAACAGAAATTAACCAGCTTAACAAAGGAGATTTAAGAAATTTGAACTTGGAGATTAAAGAGACCTGTTTTCACATCCCATTAATGATTGGGCTTGTGTTTTGGCTTCTCTTTCAATTCTCCGATTTTCGTTTTATAACCAAAGTAAAAAATGATTAAATATCTTTTCATACTTCTTTTGCTTCCCGTATCGGTTTTTACCCTTGCACAAGAGGAGGATGTTTTAAAAAACAGTTCCGAATGGAGAGGTATGATTCGGTTGGCGCGAGATGCTTATCACCACAAAGATTACCAAAAAGCAATGTTGTTTTACAAAACGGCACTCGAAGTAATACCGAACGATGTGGACCTTGCTGATGAAATCGCTCAAACACAGTTTCGATTGGATCAATTTGATGCAGCAAAGGAAATTTACGAGAAAAGAACTACGGGAAGTATACAAGAAAAAGCACGTGCATTCCACAACCTGGGTAACATTGCCATGGAGAAAAAAGACTACGATGTGGCAATCGAAAACTACAAAAATGCTCTTCGCAACGATCCAAAAAATGCAAAAACACGATATAATTTATCGCAAGCCATTCGGAAGAAAAAAGAACAAGAAAAACAAAATCCTACGCCACCAAAAGGTGATGATGATGAGGACAAGAACAACAAAAAGGATGACCAAAAAGAGGATAAAAAGGACCAAAAAAAGAAACCAGGAAATCAAAACAATCCGTCTTCATTAAGTGACAATGCGGTTGAAAGAGAATTGGATAAATTGATGAAAAAAGAGTCTGAGACGAAAAGAAAACTAGCGGGTTCCAAAGAAGGAAATTCCACAAAAAAGTCGATTAAAGAATGGTAATGGTTCGTTACATATCTTTGGTTCTTTCGTTATTCACGGCGTATTTTGTTTTGGCTCAAAAACCATATGTAAAGGTCATTTTAGAGCAATCTGAAGTAGAAGTCGGCAGTCAATTTACGATTATTGTAAAATCGAATTTGATGGGTGAATTAAAAATCAATTTACCGGACGAATTTGATCAAGGTGTAAACGTTTTCAGTCGGTCTGAACAAGACTTTGATGGAAATACAAGAGAAAGCACCACAACGGTTTTTCACGGGAGATCTGGAAGCATACACTCGGCTGGTACATTTACAATTGGTCCAGCGTTCATTCGCCAAGGAAACAAGGCATACAAATCAAATAAAGTCCGAATCAAAGTGGTAACGACGGAAAGTAATGCAGCCTCTACGCTTAATGAGAATATTTTTCGCAAACCGGCTACAGGAGCAATTGAAGTGGATAAGAAAAATACATATTGCGGTGAAGCAATAGTTCTGCAGCCTGTCATATATTCAAAATTCGTCCCTAATGGCTTTGTGGATTATGAAAGATGTTCATTCTCCGCTTCTGTCGACCAGCATTTTCTTGTTAAACCCGACGAAGTAACGCCAACTCAGAACAATACAATTGGGCACAAATATTACAAATTGGAATTCAACAAGCAAGTGTTATTTGTCAACAGTCCTGGGAAAATTTTCATTAAACCCTTTCAAATGACCTTGAAATCTGGTTTTGAAGGATATTCCGTTCGTGCGAAACGCGTTCATTTCAAAGTTGTTCCTTTGCCAGAAGGTGCTCCAAAGTCCTTTTTAGGAGGAGTTGGAACGTTTAATATTAAGCATGAAATTGATAAATCGAAAGCGAAGCAAGGAGACATTGTGACCTTGACAGTTGTAATCTCTGGACATGGAAATCTGCACGATATAGGCAAACCTAAAATCAACTTTGGTAAGAATTTCAATTTGTACGGTGATCCCGAAATTGTAGAAAATTTTAAATTCACCACAAAAGGAGCTGAAGGGGAAATTCGAATCATTTATCATTTACAAGCCATCACTGACGGAGCAGCAAAATTCCCCAATTTATTGATGAGTTATTTCGATCCTAAACAGGAAAAATATTTTACTGTTGCCTCACAACCGGCTCAGATTGCTGTAGAAAGTAATCCGTCCTTCGTTCTTAAAAATGATACTACCTCCACCAAAGAAATGTCAGTGGCTCATTTTAATAAAGAAAAATCGGTTTCGAAAAGCATTTTTTCGAGTAGAACAGCCAAATGGGTAGGCCTCTCTGCTCCAATTTGTGCAGCATTTTTATTTCTATTATTCCGACGAAAAGAGGAGGAAGACGATGAAGAACCTCAATCAATCCAAGTTATTGAACAGCCTGTGAATCAATTTGATACGTCGAGATTTCTGTCCGTTCTCCAAGCGCACGTGAATAATGGAAACGTATTGCCATTTTTCACCCAATTGTCGAAAGACTTACAAATCGCAACATCTATTGCTGTAAAAGGGGATGGAAATTGGGTGCTCTCCACGGACGAGAAAAAGCAATTTTTCCAAGAGAAAAATTTCTCCAAAGAATTTAAATCAATGTTTTTCGATTTGCAACAAAAATGTGAATTGTGTCGCTATGGTGGCCAAAAGCCAGAAGATGAATTGTCGGTTTATTTGAACCGTGCTGAGACCATTTTTAAAACTTTAGAAAAGTAACCGAGTTTCCCTAACGACCTTTATGGGCTTTGTGTGGAACCACCCAAATTGCGTACTTTTGTCCTGATGTCCAGCACCAAAAAAAAAATTCGTGAACTTTCTATTGATGAAATCAAAGAATACTTGACTTCCATCAGCGAAAAAACCTTTCGCTCAAAACAAATTTTCGAATGGTTGTGGAAGAAAAATGCGCATACTTTCGATGAAATGTCGAACCTCAGTTTAGGTTTGAGACAGAAATTAGAAGAAGCTTTTTTAATCGATCACATCGTTTTGGACAATCAACAAATTTCCGGCGACAAAACAATAAAATGTGCGTTCAAAGTAAATGAAACGCAAGTAATCGAAGGCGTTTTAATACCGACAAAATCGAGGATGACGGCTTGTATTTCTTCGCAAGTGGGTTGTAGTTTGGCATGTGCATTTTGTGCAACGGGACGATTGAAAATGATGCGGAATCTTACGGCAGGAGAAATTGTAGACCAGGTTGTTTATTTGAACAATCAAGCGGAAAAACATTACGGTCAACATTTGTCGAATATCGTCTATATGGGCATGGGCGAACCGCTGTTGAATTACAAAAACATGCTTCGTTCGACAGAGATTTTGACATCTGAAGACGGATTGGGTATTTCGCCAAAACGAATCACGGTTTCAACCGCTGGAATTGCAAAATTGATCAAGAAGTTAGGCGATGACAATGTCCGCTTCAACTTGGCTTTGTCACTCCACGCTGCAAATGATGTGAAGCGCAACAAAATCATGGAGATCAATGAAACCAACGATATTGAATCTCTAAGAGAATCTTTGGTTTATTTCTACGAGAAAACGGGTAGTCGAATCACTTTTGAATACATCATTTTCAAAGATTTCAACGACGAAATTCAAGATGCGCGCGAACTGGCTGAATTTGCCAAATGCGTTCCGTGTAAAATAAATATAATCGAATACAATCCTATCGACGACGGAGTTTTACAACAAGCCGACCCGGCTAAAGTAGATGCCTTTGCTCAGTTTTTAGAAGACAGGAACCTAATTGTCAATGTGCGCAGAAGTCGCGGTAAAGACATTGATGCGGCTTGTGGACAATTGGCGAATAAGAATAATGCGATATTGAAGGATGAAAGAATTCTCAAATAATTTAGAAGCAGAAGGCGCCAAAACATTCTCAAAAAAAAGTTAAGACCCGAAGGAATCATTGACAAGAATGGTCTAATAAGTGTATTTACAAACAATTATTTGCACCATAAACGACATCAGAACAAAAGTAATTTTCAAAGGATTGGCATTACTTGCTTTTACTTTTTTCGGAACTCAAGCAATTGCCCAAAAGGAAGGCGGAGAGCGGCCAAAACCGCCAACATATGCTCAATTACTTGAAGAAATTGATTCGAACAAAGATGGAAAATTGGCTAAATCTGAAGTAAAAGGGCCTTTATCAAAAGACTTTGCAACAATCGATTCAACAATGTTCAAACAAAGATGGATTTATATCAAAAAATGAATTCGACAAGGCACCACGCCCAGAAGGAAGGGAAAAATAAGCTGTATTAGAAATAGAGAAACTAGGGCAGAGAGCAGATAAAATCAACTCTGTTCTCTGTTCTAATAAAGAAGGTACTTTGCACGCTTTATTTTAAACACATCTAAATTGGCTTGCCAAGTTTCACGAATCTCTTCTTCGCTAATTCCGTGTTGAATTTGCTCTAAAAGGATCGTATTTCCAGCTAATTTATTGAAGAAAGATGCACTGGTGATGAATTCCGCTTTACCTTGGAGCAGATTTTGTGCTTCTATGAGATATGATAAATCCAATTTTATAGCTCTTTTCATACCTGCATCGTGCAGATTAAAACCATTGCACAATTTATTTTCCAACAAGGGATGTTTTGCTCCTTCCGAAGATATTGGCGTGAAGCTAAAATCGGTTTTCGGGAAATTCGGGTGTCCATAAATTTCAAATGGTGTTTCTGTTCCTCGACCAACACTCACGCTCGTTCCTTCGAAAAAGCACAAACTTGGATACAACTGAATGGATTCATCCGTTCTTAGATTTGGAGAGGGAGCCACAGGCAATGAATAATTCATATTGCGCCAATAACCGCTCATAGTAATAACTGTCAAATCACATTTCAAATTGTTTGGTAACCATCCTTCACCGTTGATCATTTGTCCGTATTCGCCAATTGTCATTCCGTATACCACTGGCACAGGATGCATACCTACAAATGAAGTTTGACTCATTTCCAAAACGGGTCCATCAATGTAATGCGCGTTTGGGTTTGGTCGATCTAAAACGATCAAAGGAATATTCTCCTCGGCACATGCTTCCATAACGTAATGAAGTGTAGAAATATAGGTGTAAAATCGAACGCCAACATCCTGAATATCGAATATCATAACATCCAATCCACTCATCATTTCTTTCGATGGTTTTTTGGTGTTACCATACAACGACATGATGGGCAAACCTGTTTTTGTATCTGTGGTTGTGGAAACGTGTTCACCGGCATCTGCTTTACCACGGAATCCATGTTCTGGTGCAAATACTTTGGTGACATTAATTCCCATACCCAACAAAGTATCGACCAAATGCACGTCGCCTATCATTCCAGTTTGGTTGGAAACCACACCCACTCGTCTGGATAGCAACGCTTTTTGATACAATTCAGTGCGTTCGATTCCAAGCGACAATGGTATCCTTTTGTCATTCGCTTCTGGGATATCCTTTTGAACTAATTCTATATTTTCAATCTCCTGTTTTTCAGGAATCTGCGCGCATTGAATCAAGGTTATCACTAAAATTCCTTCCAGACAAAAAAACAAAGTCGATCTATTTAATCGAATGAAGTAATGTTTGATATTTTTCATCATTTGATGGTTGTTGTTTATTTCTCGAAGATAAATATTAATTTGCCCTTCGTTTTGGGTTGTGCAAATTCTATTCCACGTTTTAGTGTGGATGAAGAATGGAGATTTTTCAACATAAAGAAATTAAGGGATTAAGAAAAGTAGGGTGACAGACGAATTAGATCCAACTTTTTTTACCAATAACATAACTGAAAGTACAATCCCTTCGGTTATTAAACACTTCGCGAGACTACCCTAAAAGACCTTCATTATTCTTTTCATCCCTTAGTTTCTTAATGTTAAACCCGCACGTAGTTCGTTAATATTTGCTAAAATCCCTCTTTTCACCCTTTTTGGAACGCATTTTGAATTTCACTCCATTATTAACCAATAAAAACAAGAGCCATGAGAAAAATGATACCCACTTTAGTCGCAATGTTCGCCTTGATGACGAGTCAAGCAGGAGAACTTTATGTTAAGATCAATACTACACCAGGTTCTTATTACGCCACTTTCGAAAACCAAGCGGTTTACAACAACTCTGGAGTATTTCGATTCTTTGAATTGACAGGAGGACATAGCAATCTCCTTGTTCGCCACCAAGTTTCACAACAAATTATGGCGAATGTTTACATCAGTGTACCATACAACCGGCGAGTGATTGGAGAAATAAACGCTTACGGTCAATTCGTGCTTATCGAATCGCAACCCTTGAATTACATTAGCTGGTATGCACAACAAAATCCATTTGTCGTTCAAAATCACCCTGGGATATGCCCGCCAATGACCCATCCAATAGGGATGATGAGTTACCAACAATTAAGTGAAGCGGATTATCAAGCATTTTTAAAACATGTTGAAGATGAAGTTTTTGATAGCGGTAAACTTGCCACAGCACAAAATTTTGTGAAAAAGACGCGAATGTCAGCAGAACAAATCAAAGGAATTGCCGATGAATTTACCTTCGACGAAAGCCGATTAAAATGGGCGAAATTTGCTTACGATTATTGTTACAATCCTGTAAATTACTACAAATTGGATGACTCATTTACCTTCTGGTCAAACAGAAATGCCTTAAAAGCATACGTTGCCAACAAATAAACCACAATTTTTACAAAACCGTCCATTCTGAAACTCGAGTGCTTTCGACAGATGAATTGGACGGTTTTTTATGCCCTTTTTCAACAAAACTTCGCTCTACTGAAATAGCAAGTCCAAGTAGAAATGGTATCTTCGTCCATTAAACGAAACAGCAGCTTGGCGCACGAATATTTCATCGCGAAAAAAATATTTCTGAAGGAAACAGAAGGCAAAAAAGTCTCTCGTCCAATTGTGCGCATAAGTATGATTAGTATCGCTTTGGCAATCGTTGTAAACCTTCTCACAATAGCCGTCGTAATTGGTTTTCAAAAAGAAGTACGCGAAAAAATAACGGGATTCTCCTCTCATTCCTACATCATGATCAATGGAGAAGGAAGTATTTATGAAAGTGAGCCCATCCGAAAAGATCAGGCTTTTTTCGAAAGCTTAAAATCTAACCCGAACATTGATTTCGTTCATCCTGTCGCCTTCAAACCTGTTCTTCTTCAATCGGAAAAAAGAAAAGGAACGATAAAAACGGCAGCAGGAAAAGATTCAGCTGTTGTTCGTCAAGATGTGCAAGGAGCGGTGCTAAAAGGTGTAGATTCAACTTTTGATTGGCGCTTTTTCAAAGAATACCTCATCAAAGGAAAATTACCGATGGTGAATACTGAGCAGATTTCCAATGAAATTCTCATCTCCCAAAAACTAGCGACCGATTTAGATTTTAAAATTGGCGATTCAGTCCGCTCTTATTTCGCGAAGAACACATCTGTCATGCGTTATTTTACCGTTGCTGGAATTTACCACACTGGACTTGCCGAATTCGATAAAAAAATAGTCGTGGGTGACCTTCGCCAAGTGCAATTGCTCAACGATTGGGGAATTCAGGCCAGCATTGAAGTTCTAGATACCTTGAGCAATGGTTATGTCGCACTAAAAGCCAATGTGCAAGGCGGAAATGGTGTGTACGACTATGACTGGGGGAAAGGCTACGGTTCAGTTCATGGAATAAAAATCTGTCCGAGTTTTGATACCACTTTTCGGTTGATTGTGCGAGATTACATGCCAATTGGTAGTTACCAGACTAAACAAAAAATTCAACCCGACACGGCTTACATCTCCATAAAAGTCATTGGCGATGGCAGAACAGCATGTACCTTTCCCATGGATGATTTCGGGAATTTGAAACGCAACTTTTCTGACAAATCTGGACTGAACTTTAGTTTAAAAACAACCGAAAAAGAAGTGTTTTTCAAATCGAAACCAGGAAAAGGATCGGCGGATAAATACATCGGAGGCTTTGAAATCAACTTTAAAGATTGGGAGAAAATAGATGCGGACGTAGTGGAACTGCAAGAAGAATTGATTTTCAAAAACACAGAACACGGCGAATTGGTTCAAGTGACGAGCATCAAAGAAAACCAAGAAGAAATATTCCTTTGGCTCGACTTTTTGGATATCAATGTGCTAATTATTCTCGTCTTAATGGTGCTGATCGGAATTATCAATGTTGGTGCAGCGCTTTTGGTCCTGATTTTAGTGAAAACACAATTCATTGGAATGATGAAGGCCATGGGAAGCGTGAATTGGCAAATCAGGAAAATCTTTTTGTGCCAGGCATTTTTCATCATCGGAAAGGGAATGATTTGGGGCAATGTCATCGGAATAGGAATCTGTTTTCTGCAGGCCAAATTCGGAATTCTTAGCCTCAATCCTGAGGTTTATTATTTGGATAAAGTGCCGATCGATATTACTTGGTGGCATATTTTATTACTCAATATCGCGACACTTATAATTTGCCTTGTCGCTATGGTTGGGCCGAGTGCTTTGATTAGTCGTGTGAATCCTACGAAAGCGATTAAGTTTCAATAAACAACTATTCGTTAACCGCGGAGAAACGCAGAGATTTCGCCAAGGTCGCAGAGGATTGCCAATCAGCCATAAATAAAAAAGCCGCTCCAGATTATCTCCAAAGCGACTGTTTTGTAAACCTAAAAACACATTAAATCAAACAGAATTTTCTTGATAGAAAATTTGATGCTATACAAACGTTCGAGAACTTGTTTCGGTTGGTCTTATTCTATGCAGTTGCACGGCGCATCGAATTTTATTTTTGTGTTTGGAAGCCGTTCTTCCCATGTTTGCTGGAATTCACGCCCAAAGAGTATTCCTCTCGCATCGAATGTTTTAAGGTTCTTTAATAATCCTAACTCCGAGGGAAAAGAGTCCATTTGGGTGTTGAAGATGTCCAAATGCTCCAATTGTGTCAAATATTTAATACAAGTTGGCATGTTGGTGATAATATTGTTGCTTACTGAAATGGATTTCAAATTGGGCATGGAACAGATCACAATTGGGAAAATTTGCAGGCGATTTTTGCTCAAGGTCAAGATTTCCATTTTTTGCAAGAGATTCAGGTTCTGTGGAATTTTCGTTAGTCTGTTTTTAGTCAAATCCAACGCACGAAGATTGGGGTAATTCAATACTTCTTCTGGAAATTCAGTGAGTTTCATTTTGTTCATTCGAATAGCGATCACCGAATCGGGATGGTATACTCGCGCCTCTTCAATCGACATATAGTCGCGCTCCTTAATTTCTTGCGAAAAACAAGTACTACTTAGAATGAATAAAAAAATAATTACGAACAGTTTCGCCATCTTTTTTGATTTGTTGAATCAATTCTTCCTTGGAATCAAAAGCAATTTCCTCTCTCACGAAGGTATGAAATCGAACCGTAAGTTCTGTTCCGTACAAATCGCCTTGAAAATCCAAAAGATGAACTTCTAGTTGCAATTTTCGTTCCACATCTATAGTCGGACGAGAACCGATGTTCATCATTCCATTAATCATTTCACCCGTGGCTATGGTTACATCAACGGCATAGACACCATTTTTCGGGATGAGTTTATTGGGATTCTTTAAATCTAAATTAGCTGTTGGAAAACCAAGTTCACGACCAATTTGTTCGCCCTCGATAACCGTGCCGTTGATTTCGAAATAATCGGACAAATAGTCTTTTGCTAAATCTACTTCTCCAGCATCAATGGCTAGTCGGATTTTTGTGGAACTCACATTTATATCGTTAATTTCTTGTGCCGAAATTTCGATGACGTCAAATCCATACTTTTCAGATACCGAACGTAAAAAATCGAGACCTCCTTCTCTATTCTTCCCAAAGTGATGATCGTACCCTATCACAAGGGTTTTTACCCCGATTTTTTCAACTAAAATATCGCGAACAAATTCTTGTGCATTCAGTTGTGAAAACTCTTTACTAAAAGGATAGACAATCAGGTTTTGCAAGCCAAATTCTTTCAGTTTCTTCGTCTTTTCAACTTGAGTTTGAAGTAATTTAAGCGAAGTATCTCCCGGGTTCAAGACCAAACGAGGATGAGGATGAAAGGTGAACAAAACTGATTCACCTCCATTCTTTTTAGCTTCTTGATTGAGACGATGAATGATTTTTTGGTGACCAACATGCACACCATCAAAGTTTCCAATTGTAACAACTGGATGAGTAATGGTAAGTGATGCTTGTAAACCTTCAAAAATATTCACGTTATAATTTTCGGCAAAGGTAATGAATCAATCGAGTAGTTTATTCACCCGCCAAACAATCTGCCATTTTCAAAGCTAGGATTTCTTGTTGTTCGGGCAAATACTCGTATTTATTCTTCAAAGTTTGTAATAACTTGGCACATACCCCCGGTTTACCTTCGCCAGCATATTCACGTTCCTTGCACTCACAATATGACTCTGCATCAGCATTTACTTCTTTGTATTCACAAGAAACGAGTATCGTAAAAGTCAAAAATATAAGTAGTCCTTTCATGTGTTTTTTAATTATCATAAGTCGCTTGTTTCCTAATCGTTACTGATCGTCACCAAGCGAAATTATCTTTTTTTAACCAACAAATCAGGAATCCAAGTGTTATTCTGGTAATATTCATTTGTTATATACCCTAAAAGTGGTATTTTTGCAGAGAAATAAGACTTTATTTAGATTTGATATAAATAAGGAATAAGCATTTCGAAATATGATAAACGTAACAGAAAGCGCTAAGGTTCAAGCACTTCGGCTCATGGAAGACGAAGGGAAAGACGGTCACTTCATCCGAGTTGGTGTAGAGGGTGGCGGTTGCTCTGGATTGATGTACCAATTGGAATTGGACAACGAAGACAAAGAAGGTGACAAATCATTTGAAGACAACGGCATTAAAATAGTTGTAGACAAAAAGAGTTTCCTCTATCTCATCGGAACGACATTGGATTACTCTGGTGGACTGAACGGAAAAGGTTTTGTCTTTAAAAACCCGAACGCAGATAGGACATGTGGTTGTGGGGAATCGTTTTCGGTATAAGATTGATAAAATTAACCGAAAAGGGCGCAGAGAAATTCCTTCCAAGGCAGTCAGACGCTAAGAGCGCAAAAGAAAAACAAGAATAAAAACACAATGCCTAATTATTCATTTTTAATTATTCATTGTTAATTATACAAATGGCAAATTACACAGAACACGAATTAGCAAAGGACATTGAAGACCAAGAATACAAGTTTGGTTTCGTAAGCGATTTAGATTCGGATACAATTCCCGTTGGATTGAGCGAAGATGTTATTCGTTTGATTTCACATAAAAAAGAAGAGCCTGAATGGTTGCTGAAGTTTCGTTTGGATTCATACGCAATTTGGAAAGAAATGACAGAGCCGAATTGGGCACATGTTCATTATCCAAAACCTGATTTTCAAGCAATCGCATATTATTCAGCACCGAAGCAAACGAAAAAATACGAATCTTGGGACGACGTCGATCCAGAAATGAAGGAGACGATGAAGAAACTCGGAATCTCCATGGAAGAACAGAAGCGTTTGACTGGAGTTGCCGTAGATTTCGTCGTGGATTCTGTTTCTGTTGCGACTTCGTTTAAAGCAAAATTGAAAGAATTGGGCATTATTTTCTGCTCGTTCTCAGAAGCCGTTCAGGAACACCCTGAATTGGTTCAAAAATATATGGGAACAGTTATTCCGAATGCCGATAACTTTTACGCAGCATTGAATTCAGCAGTGTTTACGGATGGTTCATTCTGCTACATTCCTAAGGGCGTTCGCTGTCCGATGGAATTATCGACGTATTTCCGAATCAACGAAGGTGGAACAGGTCAATTCGAAAGAACATTGGTTGTAGCGGACGAAAGTTCATACGTTAGTTACTTGGAAGGATGCACAGCACCTATGCGCGATGAGAATCAATTGCATGCGGCAGTTGTTGAATTGATTTCTTTGGACAATGCGGAGATTAAATATTCAACGGTTCAAAATTGGTATCCTGGAGATAAAAAAGGAGTTGGTGGAGTTTTTAATTTCGTTACGAAACGTGGAATCTGTCATACGAACTCTAAAATTTCATGGACACAAGTAGAAACGGGTTCAGCTGTAACGTGGAAATATCCTTCTTGTATTTTGAAAGGTGACCATTCGATCGGTGAATTTTATTCTGTCGCTGTAACGAACAATTACCAGCAAGCCGATACCGGAACGAAAATGATTCACATCGGTAAAAACACGAAAAGTACGATTATTTCAAAAGGTATTTCTGCTGGAAAATCGAGCAACAGTTATCGAGGTTTGGTTCAAATACACAAGGGTGCTCAAAACGCTCGCAATTTCTCGCAATGTGATTCTTTGTTGATGACCGATGAATGTGGAGCACACACTTTCCCGTATATCGAATGTAAAAATAGTTCGGCCAAAATAGAACACGAAGCAACAACATCGAAAATCGGAGAAGACCAAATTTTCTATTGCAAACAAAGAGGACTCGGCGAAGAAAAAGCCATCAGCTTGATTGTAAATGGATATTGCAAAGAAGTTTTGAACCAATTGCCAATGGAGTTTGCTGTGGAAGCACAGAAATTGTTAACAATAAGCCTTGAGGGGTCGGTTGGATAAATTTGAAAATAGAGAGAATAGATTAGAGAACAGAGAACAATAGTATAGAATGATCAAAATAACAAACTTACACGCCAATATCGAAGGCAAAGACATACTAAAAGGCTTGAGTCTTGAAGTAAACGCGGGTGAAATTCATGCGATAATGGGACCCAATGGAGCTGGTAAATCAACTTTAGCGTCTATCCTTGCGGGACGTGAAGAATACGAAATTACGGAAGGTTCGGTCGATTTTGATGGAACGGATTTATTGGAAATGGACACGGAAGAAAGAGCACGCGAAGGTTTGTTCTTGGCGTTCCAGTATCCAATAGAAATTCCAGGTGTTTCGAACATCAATTTCTTACGTGCGGCTTTGAATGAAATTCGTGAGCACAAGGGTGAAGACCCAATTTCTGCAAAAGAATTCATGGCTTTGGTGAAAGAAAAATCGGCTTTGGTTGAATTGGACGCTAAATTGGCTTCTCGTTCGGTAAACGAAGGATTCTCTGGAGGTGAGAAAAAACGAAATGAAATTTTCCAAATGGCGATGTTGAACCCGAAGTTATCTATTTTGGATGAAACAGATTCTGGTTTGGATATCGATGCCTTGCGTATTGTTGCGAACGGCGTGAACACGCTAAAAACTGACAAAAATGCAACTATTGTGATTACACACTATCAGCGTTTGTTGGATTACATTATTCCTGATTACGTTCACGTATTATACGACGGAAGAATCGTGAAAACAGGCGGTAAAGAATTGGCCTTGGAATTGGAAGAAAAAGGATACGATTGGATTAAAGCTGAACTCGCGTAGCGAGATTAACGGATTGGCGGATTAATCAGTAATCAGCAAATCAGTAATCCGAAATGAATAAAAAAATGGAAACATTAACACAAAACAACGTAGCAAACTTCGCCCAAAACTGGACCGAAACAAACCTACCGTTTTCAAATACAATACTTTCAGAGGCAAGAGCTGTTTTGGAGAACAATCCGTTCCCGAATACGCGCGTTGAAGCATGGAAATACACTCGTTTGACAAAAATTTCTAAGCAAAACTTTACAAGTGCGCAAGGAACTGTGAACGATCTTTCGAAATTTAAAGTGCTGAAGAATGCACCAACTTTGGTTTTTATCAATGGGAAGTATTCAGAAGAGCATTCAAACAATACACCAATCGACGGCATTGAAGTATCAACAATGCGTTCAGCAAACCTTACGAGTTTAGGTGAAAAAGTGAAATTGGAAGATGAAATTTTCAATGCTTTGAACACTGTTTACGCAACTGATGGCGCTTACATCAAAATAGCTGCGGGAAAACAAATAGATCAAACGATTCAAGTTTTATTCATCCAATCGGGTGAACAAACGCATAGTCAAATTCGGAACCGCGTAGTAGCTGAAAAAGGGTCTAATGCAAAAGTGTTGATGGCGTATTTTTCAGATGACGCAACTGGGTGTTTTTCGAATGTAGTGACGGAAGTTGAAGTGGACGATAATGCGTATTTGGACATCGATAAATTGCAGTTGGAAAATGAAACGGCTGTACAAATAGCTTCGGAATACGTTACCCAAGGAAGAGATTCACATTTTGACATCAATACGATTACTTTAAACGGTTTATTGGTTCGCAATGGGCTGAATATTGCTGTGGACGGACGAAATTGTGAAACTCACCTTAACGGGATGTACTTGACAAAAGACAGACAACATGTGGATAATCATACCATTGTTGACCATTTGAAACCCAATTGCGAGTCATTTGAATTGTATAAAGGAGTAATGAACGACCACTCAACGGGTGTCTTCAACGGGAAAGTTTTTGTGCGAAAAGATTCGCAAAAAATCAACGCATATCAATCGAACGGAAATGTTCTTTTGAGCGATAACGCAACCATCAACTCTAAACCCGAATTGGAAATCTACGCAGATGATGTGAAATGTTCGCATGGTTCGACGACAGGTCAATTGGACGAAGACGCGATTTACTATTTGAGAACACGTGGTATTTCTAAAAAAGCGGCAAGAGAAATGATGATTTCTGCGTTTGTTGGCGATGTATTGGCGAAGGTTACGAATGACGAAGTATTGGCTTTTGTACAAAATGTATTGTCCGAACGATTTGGTTTTGACGCTTTGGATTAAGCCCCTATTTTAATAGAATTTCAAAAGAGCCATCTCGTCAGAAATAAACATTTTCCTAATAGTTTTCCTAATACAATTGAAGCGTTTAAATTCAGAATGGAACAAATAGGCCTTAGCTGAAACCGTTGGATTCCTCAGTTGTGCAAGCGCAATATTGAATAAAAAGCGTAAGTTGACATTGGAAATGATAAGAAAATTGCACTTGAAACTGCTCATTCAAACGGAAGTATTGGTTCAGGATTATTAAGTTGAATATGAAATATAGATAACACACGCTATGAAACTGAAACAGATTATTTAACATAATATAGCACGTAAAAAGTCCATTTTGCTTGAAAACACTGACCTATTGACACCTAAATTTCAAGGGTTTTGATTAATTTCACGATCCAAATCTTTAAGGTTTAATGTATACAGCTATCGCGTTTTTACTACTTGGACTTCTTGTTTTGATAATCGGTGGTGAATTCCTCTTGAAAGGTGCTGTCGGAATAGCCAAGAAATTTAGAATATCCTCCCTTGTTATTGGAATGACGGTAGTTGCTTTTGGTACCTCGGCTCCCGAATTTATCGTCAGTCTCACCTCTGTTTTGCAAGGTCACCCTGAAATTGCGATCAGCAATGTAGTTGGGTCGAACATTGCGAATCTGGCGCTGGTGCTTGGTCTAACATGTATTGTTTTTCCAGTAGTCGTTTCTCGAAACACCAAAACGCTCGACTTTCCAAAAATGATGTTCGCTACCTTGTTATTTTTAGTTTTCGCCTACGACGGCGTTATCGAAAGATGGGAGGGAATGACGCTTTTGGTTGCCCTAATCACATTCATCGTATATATCGTCAGAAACTCGATTAAGCATGCGCATGTTGCTGAAGATATGGAGCCGGCACCACCGATCAGAATATCTGCCCTTTTCCTGTTGATTGGACTTGTCGGACTCTATTTCGGATCAGATTGGTTTTTGAACGGTGCGGTGAACTTGGCGCGACAATTAGGTATGACCGAACATGTTATTGGGGTCACAATTGTTGCATTTGGCACATCAGTTCCTGAACTTGTCACTTCCATTGTGGCCGCTATGAAAAAAGAAACGGATATTTCAATAGGAAATTTAATCGGTTCAAACGTTTTCAATATCAGTGCTGTTGTCGGAATTACGGCAATAGTTAGTCCAGTTAGCATTCAAAATAACTTGTTCAACTTTGACATGTATTGGTTAATCGGAATTCCGATCTTACTCTTTCTTTTGATGTGGAGAAACAAAATTGGTCGCCTGAGCGGCAGCTTGCTTTTCGGAACGTATGTCGCCTACATTATGGCAACTCTTTTTTGGCCTTTGTAGATTCTATCGTAAGTTTGAAGTAGCCTTTTCCGATACTTTTCCTGCCAAAAATCCTTCAATCAATCCTTTCGTATGACGTGTCGGTAATACTGGAAAATCGCACCAATTCTGCATCTCTTTTTCAAAGCCAAGTCCGTTCAAATACCCATCCAAAGCCTGTGTTAATCCTTTCGTGTATTTTAGATGATCGGCACCCGTTGGGTCTTCGTGGTACAAATCTTTTTGGGCGAATCCTTGAAAACAAGTATTATTTTTGTATATTTTGACTAAAAAAAATTATGAAAAACATATTACTAATAATTATGGCTTCGCTTGGCATACAATTACAAGCACAAACACTGTGTAGTTATGGTATTGGAAGTTATGCTATCGGTACACAATCTGAACCTGAAGTAGTATTTGGAATTACTGGAAATGGTTTGCCAATTATGGCACCACTATATGTATATACCACAATAGGTCAAAATACCTTTGTAGATAGCTGTTTTGGCCAGCCCTGTCATCATTTAATCAGTAATACCACCAATGAAGATACAATTACAACTTATCTCACATATACTCTTACTGATTCATTAGGTACTGTTGATACTTTAACTTGCAGTCTAACTCACTATTGGGATGGTACAATCTGGCAATGGACTAGTGAATCATCACTTGGCATTGATTATATCAAACCTGCCATTGCAAGTGTATACCCAAACCCAGCAAGTGATGCATTAAATATAAGCATAGATAAAGGTCAGCTTTCGAAAATAGAACTATATAGTATGACAGGTCAACTGCTGTTTAGAGAGGATTTAAATTCCAAAACATATGCATTAAATATTGGTAGTTATTCTCCTGGCGTCTATCTGGTGAGAGTTTTTAATCAAAATAATGATATCTTAAACACAAAGGTTTTAAAAGAATAACGTTTG
>DDBE01000116.1:12211-12414 GCA_002332715.1 Flavobacteriales bacterium UBA2040 | reverse complement strand
GACAAATACCAAAACAAAGCCTACGAAATAACAGAAACTGAAAACAAGGATTTCAAAGAAGTTGCAAGGCTAATGTCCGAGATTTTAGAGGAAAGATTAAGGTTTATAAGTATTAACCCGATCAGCTTTTAATTCCGGAAGAAAAGAGAAGGAATGAAAAGCGGATTTGCTTTGGTTATGACAATCCTTCAGTCTGAATCCGA
>DDBE01000116.1:0-11919 GCA_002332715.1 Flavobacteriales bacterium UBA2040 | reverse complement strand
CTTCAGTCTGAATCCGAAATTTCGGACAATTATCAAATGTTGACTGGGAAAGTCCCGAGTACATTACAAGAATTTATTGAACGAGAAAAAGAAAGTTTCAAATATGATTTTGGTGGTCGGGTTAAAAAACTAGATTAAACGGATGAAATCTAAAGCTTCAACCCTTTTGAAATGAATGATGATACGCACATAGGAAGATATTAGACCAACTTCAGAGGCGAAGAATATCGCCGATAAGCCGTGGTGGAAGTTTTGGTAAAAAGGTAGATCTTAACAAATCAACAACAACCTCTTCTCCCCAACCATTTCCTCGGGCGCTCGATGCAAACACGGCAATACCGAACTCTCTGGATAATCCACGGCCAAGCGCCACAAATGTCCCAAACCTAAATTAACAGGCTTAGCATCTGGTTTAGCCTGGTAATGCAAATCAAAGAAATGCTCTTGTAAAAAGGCATCAAAACCATCTTCTGCACCATCATACAGTTTTCTGAGTTCCGCTCGAATTTCAGGAACCAGAATCTTTTGTTCGCCTTGTGCATTGCGCAAAATATCGCTTGAAGCACCGTGGTAGGTGCACAAAATAGTATCAGTCGGCACAGGCGAGCGATCAACATGATAGGAATACACATCCGTTGGAAAAAAAGGGAAAATATCATCTCGTTCATAATATTCAATCACATTCAGAACGGGAGATGCACCGTGCTCGGTCAAAAGGTGGATGTCGTTCAACAGAATTTCCCGCGCTAAATTTCCTTGTTTGCTCAATCGCATTTTACGGAGTTCGACAGATGTTAATTCCACCATGTTTTCGTCGAGTTCCATCCGTTTTACAATTTCAGAAAAATCGCCTATCAGTTCACGTGCCCAACAAATGGCATTATTTTCTCCATGATACGGAGTAGAAACCAAGTCTTGAAAATTGGAGACGCAGGGAAAAGTATGTTCTGTGGGTGATGATGCTGACATGATGGGTAAAGTTAATCGAAAATCAGTTGAGGGAAGGTGCTACTTTTTCTCAAATTCCCAATTCCTCAGCATCCACCATTTCCACCCATCGCTTCATTTTCTTTTGAATCACTTTGAAGTGGTGTTGATCTTCCTCCGTCACAAAAGTTATAGCATCACCCGGATTTTCGGCTCTACCTGTGCGACCAATGCGGTGTACAAAATCTTTCGGAGAACGCGGCAATTCGTAATTGATGACGTGGGGCAAAAAGGCAATGTCTATTCCTCGGCCCAGCAAATCAGTGGACACCAAAACACGCAAGTTTCCGGCAATAAAACGAGTCAAAGCATCGGTTCGGGCACCTTGACTTTTTTTGCTGTGTATGGCTTGTGCGTCGATTCCATTTTTGCGCAATTTATCGGCCACCAAATCGGCTTGGTAAACAGACGAGGTAAAGACCAAAATTTGTTTCCAGTTGTTGGTTTTGATCAAATGACGCAGCAAAGGACCTTTCTTTTCGGCTGTCACAGAATAAGCGGTTTGGTTGATCAGTTCAACGGAATCTTCCTTGGCTTCTACCCGAACGATTGTGGGCTCATTCAACAATACACTTTCTATTGCCTGAACATCTGGACTCAAGGTTGCGGAGAACAACAAATTTTGTCGTTTCTTAGGCAAAAGGGCAAAAATGCGGTCCATCTCGTTTTTAAATCCGAGGTTGAGCATCTTGTCGGCTTCGTCCAACACCAAGGTGGTCAAATCACTAAAATGCATGGCGTTCGATTCTGCCAATTCTAATAAACGACCTGGCGTAGCGACCAGAACATTGGTGTGTTGCATCTTCATCATTTGCGGATTGATGGAAACACCACCAAAAACCGCCATGGATTTAAAAGGAAAAGGCAACTCTCTCGAAAAAGAACGAAAAACTTCTTGCACTTGTCCCGCTAATTCACGTGTTGGAACCAGCACCAGTACGTTGATGTGTCGGTTCTTCGCTTTTGTTTTTCCTTCTAAATTTTGGATAATCGGAAGGGCATACGCAGCTGTTTTACCCGAACCAGTAGGAGCAATACCGAGTACATCTTTGCCTTTCAAGATGACAGGTATGGCCTTTTCCTGAATTTCAGTAGGTTTATCGTACGCCGTTTTTGTAATGGATTCTATCAGAAATGGGGCTAGTCCTATAGCTTTGAAGGGCATCTGCGTTTCGTTTTTGGACTACAAAGGTAGGTTTAAAAAAGGGATCAGTTCATTAGTTTACCTTCCTTAAAGATATCCAAGTTGAATTCATCTAACCAGCTCAAATCGAAGAAAAAAAACGTTTGGGTTGGTTTGAAAAATAAAAAAGCCTCTAATTTCTTGAAGGCTCTTAATTATGAAAATTTTAAAAATTGCTATTTAGGCATTACAACTGTTTCAATAGCATGAATTACTCCATTTGAAGCTGCAACATCTGTCATAATTATTTTTGACATGTTTGCTTTTTCATCTTTCAACATCACATTTGCTCCGTCGAGGGAGGCTACTAATTTGCCTCCTTGGATAGTCGTCACTTCAAAAGTACCGTTGTTGTCATTTATTCCTGCAATGACAGCTGCGGCTTCAAATTAATCTGCTAGAAACACTTTTTGCTTACTAAAATTTGGTTTATCACACACAAACAAAATATAAATTAAAGTAAATAAGCTTTGACGCTATGTATATGCCAATATATCGCTCAAACTAAACAATGTTATATAAACATTGTTGTTCTCTACGGAGCGTTCAGCGTAAAAAGGATTCCCTTCAATCAATTAGGCGCTCCAAAAATGAAAGCGTAAGTATAACATATTAAAAAAATAAAATGGAAGAATTTACAATACTCGTGCAAATAGCATTATCGATATCGGTTTTTTATGTGTGGATTTTCAGATTTCACAATGTCATTATTGATTTTAAAAATTTCGAATTGAGTGATGTAACTCGAAGTTTTGTAGGAGCAAGCAAAATCGCCTTGTCGACCTTAATATTTGCTGGTATTTGGTTCCCGCCACTGGTTTTCGTTCCATCTATTCTTTTGGGTCTGTTCATGGTTAGTGCTCAATATTTTCACGCCAAGGTAAGCAACCCGTTTATCAAACGTCTCCCCTCTCTCATTCTTTTAGCTTTGTGTGTTTTTCTTGCATTAAGAGCAACACTTTGATTACATATGGATATCATTAAAATATGCATTCTTATTTCAAGTTTGTCCTTTTTTGCTTACACCACTTTCTATTTTATATCGCCAAAAATGAAAATGGAATTCAAGCGGTTTGGCTTAGAGAAATTTGGTCGAATAATAATAGTGTCGCAATTTCTGGGAGCTTTAGGTTTATTTATAGGACTTTGGTGTACACCACTTTTAATCCTTTCTTCTTTCGGACTTGCCTTTCTTATGTTGGCAGGTGTAATCGTTCGATTACTGCATAAAGATAGTATTCGGGTTTCCCTGCCCGCATTGTTTTATTGTGGCTTGAATTCTTATATCTTTTATGCATCAATAACCTAAACGAAGAGCGCCAGTTCATTTGAATCGTTCTGCAATTTCTTTCAATAAATTCGATGTGTAAAAAAGGTAATTACAATGCATAGGTCCCGATAATCCAACTGAGTTATTATTTCTTATCGTTCAGCATATCCGCCATACAAACTCCCATACTCGCGCAAGCTTGAATTAAATAACCACCAGTCGGTGCGTTCCAATCAAGCATTTCGCCTATGCAGAATTGATTTTTCAGTTTCTTCAATTCAAAATTCGGTTTCACAGCTTTTAAATCAATTCCGCCTGTAGTAGAAATTGCTTCGTCAATGGCTGCTGCGCCTGTAATCTGCAGTGGGAAGTTTTTTATCCGATTGGCAAGAGTGGGAATGTCGAGATATTCTTCTTTTGTCAGCGACGGCTTAATCATATCAACTTCTGTAGTAGTAAGATTTAGGGTTTCACGCAAAGTGGTCGTTATATTTTCTTTCGATTCGGTTAGTTTCTTCAGCAAGGATTCGATTGGCGTATTGGGTTTAAAATCGATGAAAACTTCCGCTACTTTCTTTTTGTCCAATTGTACTTGAATTTTTGGACTCAAAGCATAAATCGAGTTGCCTTCGATGCCTGTTTTAGTAATAACCACCTCCCCTTTTTGGGTTTGGTCGCCCATGGTAATAGCGATATTTTTTAGCGGCTTGCCTTCGTGTCTCGTGCTGAATTTTTCGGACCAATCCAAGTTATATCCGCAATTCGCTGGTTTAAAAGGAAGCGTTTTTATTCCTTTCTCTGGAAATACATCCAACCATGAACCATCTGAACCAGTAACTTTCCAACTCGCACCACCCAAAGCAAAGAACACATAATCGGAGGTAACGATTTCTTTCGCATCGAACATCAAATCATTCTCTTCATTCCAACCTGTGAAGGTTTTATTGAATTCAATTTTGACGTCTTTTGCCTTCAATTGTTCTTCTATCTTTTTCAAAACTTCGATGGGTTTCATTCCATTGTCCGGAAAAACACGATCGCTGCTACCCACAAAAGTTGGAATACCTATTTCGAACAACCAATCGCCCAGCGCTTTATTATCGAATTGATCGAGTGCTGCATCCAAAAATCCTTCCGGCGTGTACCTCGTTTTAAACGTCGTCATTTCTTCAGCGTGTGTGAGGTTGAATCCACCGTCTCCTGCTACTAGAAATTTACGTCCAAGTGCACTCTTTTTTTCACAGATCGTAACGTCGTACTTATCTGTTTCTATAAATGCAGCGAGAAATAAACCTGCTGTTCCACCTCCGACGATCGTTACTTTTTTCTTCATCGGGCAAAGTTGCGGTTTTTTTTGAGAGTAGCTGTAGAAGTTTATTTTGATTCTAAATTTACTTATTGTACTTTTAACAATAAGTAAATTTCGCAACACCCATTAAAGTAACATATCAGTCGCTATTTACTCGATAACAATTAAACAAAGACGAATGATTAAAATAGGAATAAATGGTTTCGGTAGAATAGGGAGATTAATCTTACGCGTAGCTGCACAAAGAGAAAACGTTCAAGTAGTAGCCATAAATGATTTGCTGGATGTCGAGTATTTGGCCTATATGCTTAAGTATGATTCGGTGCACGGAAGATTCAATGGCGATGTGGAGGTAAAAGACGGCAAACTCATGGTCAACGGTAAAAAGATAAGAGTATCGGCGGAAAGAAATCCAGAAGATTTGAAATGGGATGACGTGGATGCAGAATATATCATTGATTGTACCGGTATTTTCAAAACTTTGGACTCGGCACAAAAACACATAATCGGTGGAGCGAAAAAAGTGATTATCTCTGCACCTTCAGATGACGCGCCTATGTTTGTCATGGGAGTCAATCACAAAGAACTAAACGCTTCCAACACTATTATTTCGAATGCTTCGTGTACCACCAATTGTTTGGCTCCGTTAGCGAAAGTTCTCCACGATAACTTTGAGATAACTGACGGTTTGATGACAACCATTCATGCAACAACATCAACGCAAAACACGGTTGATGGTCCTTCTGTGAAAGACTGGCGCGGAGGCAGATCTGCTTTGCACAATATCATCCCTTCCGCCACAGGAGCTGCAAAAGCAGTTGGAAAAGTGATTCCATCGTTAAATGGAAAGCTGACGGGAATGGCGTTTAGAGTGCCAACAATGGATGTTTCAGTTGTCGATCTAACGGTTAATATTAAAAAAAGCGCAACATATGAAGAGGTGTGTAAGGTTATGAAAGATGCTTCAGAGAATGAGCTAAAAGGAATCCTGGGTTACACTGAAGAGCTAGTGGTCTCACAAGATTTTATTGGGGAAACGTGCACGTCCATTTTTGATGCCAAGGCAGGAATTGCGTTAACCGATAACTTCATCAAAGTTGTTTCCTGGTACGATAACGAATACGGTTATTCGGACAAGATTATCGATTTATTAGAATACTCCGCTACTTTAAAATAAACTTACTTTTCCTTTAAATAGTTTTCAATATCATGAATATGAAGCTTGAGTGCTTCCGCGGAAATATGAATTTCTTTGATAAGAAGAGCCAATGAAACAATCAATAAAACTAACGCAATACCAAATACCCAGACTCCTATAGTGTGCAAATCAACATACACGAGAAACATCGTCAGTACACAACACAATAAGCTGGAAATGCCGAATATTTGCATCCAACGTGTTAGTTGCAGCCTTAATTTTAGATTCTTGATTTGTTGAAGTAAAGAATCATTCTGCTTTTCTAAAAACTTATCGTGCAAATTTCGAATAACGGCTGCATAGGCTAAAAACCGATTCGTGTACGCCAACATGATCAATGAAATAGCAGAAAATAATAACGCTGGAGTTGTTAAAGTTAATTCTTCCATATTGTTTACGTCTCGAGAATTTTATTGACTAAATCGATTCTTTACTCAATTACAAAAGTAGTACTTCTCGAAGATAAATTATCACTTGTCGTTATTTTTGCCAATTAGGTTCCACTCATCAAATGACCTAAATCTAACGTCACAATTTTACTGTCTCCAGATGAAGAAAAAACTTGCTTGCCCATAACATCAAATACCTTAATTGAAGTAATATTCAATTTGGCTGAAACAAAGGTTACGTCTTTTTGCACTGGGTTCGGATACAGTTGAAAATCATTTCCTATTGAAAGCGTTACTAGACCGATTGTTGCCGGATCGATCGATTGATGAATATCGTCGACCAAATAGGTTGCGCTTGGAGAAGCATCATTTACTGTAGCATATCCTAACATCAAAGTGATTACATTATAAACAGGAGGATAACACAGGAAATCAACTCTTTTCCCCTATTTCGAAAGAGCATTTGTGTTAGACTTACTCAAGCAAAACAACTTCCAAATCCTTGAAGAATTCAAAATTCAATACACCAGAAATGAAAAAGAGTCTGAAGAACAGACAATCATTATCGCACAGTAGAAACAACTAACCCATCAATTATCAATTAAAAAAACCTATTCCTGAATCGCTCGATCAAAATCTTTAATCAATACCGCAATATCGCTCACAATTTCATCTCTTTGTTTGTCTTTTCCTTTTTCAGTTTCTAGATATTCTTTCAGGTACAATTGTGATTCTAAAGTTTGACTTTCCTCGAAAGGTCCATCCAAATTGTCGATTATCGTCATGCATTCGAAAGCTTCCAAAAAACTGCCATCGCATGCTATTGCAACAAAATCAGCTAAAAATGGTGAATAATCCAGTTTGCTTTGCCACATGGTATTCAACAAATCTTGTCGAACTTTCGCAAATTTCTCATCTCGAATTACCTCGATCATTTCCTTCATTGCGCTTGAATCGTTCAACTTGGACAAAAACTCGATTAATTTTCCGTTTATTTTTTCGCTTTTGTTCTCCAAATACAACTCGCATAACGAATGAATGACGGATGCATCGCCATCACCCTCAAGAAGGACAATGGTCTTGATTACTTTTTTTTCATCTTTCTGAAAAAGATCCGAAACAAGCTGTTTTATTTTACTTGACATGCGTTTTGTGCTGATTTTTCAACAAAAGTAGGACATTTAACCGTTTTTTCTTGAAATATGGCGAAAGAAAATATCTTTGTATTGAAATGAAATTTCGACTTGTATATTTATTTGTGTTGACCGCACTAGTCGTATTGAATTCGGCTTGTGTTGAGAAAGTCCAGCCGGCTTCGTATCAAGTTGTTCATGTGTATACCGATTATCCCAAATCATTCGACATTTATTCCTTTCGTGATTTTGGACGGAAGAAACATATTCAAGTCTTATTGTACCATAAATCAACCGAGGCGATTATAAAACAAGTCAACGAAAAGAAATGGGAAAGCGGAGTGGATATTGTCGTCTTCAAAAACGCAATGGACCTCGAGCGACTCAATTCTATCTGCGCGATTACTCCCCCAAAAAAAGACACCCTTTTTTATCAACCTATCCTGATAGATCCGTATGTGTTTCATTTCCCAAACGATTCGGTTCCCCTCTTCAGCAGTTATGGTCAAGTTTTTAGAAATAATTTAGTTAAAATAGACCCCAGTGCAATTCGCGATAAGCAAGACTGGGGAAATCTCCTCGGCGGATTGATTCAGAAATATCCAAAAGTGGATGCACAAAGTATTTACAACAAGATTCTGCGCACTGATTCCATAGAAGAACGGGATGCGAAACACCTTGAAATACTGCCTTATAGTTTGGTTAAACGCAACATGAAATTCACTTTTCCGGATCAACATAATAAAGGAAGCATTGGGAAAGTTGGTGGAATGGTAATAATTAAACAAGCCAAATATGGTGCCAACGCGCGAATTTTGTATGAGTACTGTAGACAAAAGTGGTGGCGAAAGAAATTGGCCAAAAAGGTCCATGTTTTTCCTTTTGTAGATGAAGCCGAGGACAATTTGAGCAATACACTTTTATACAACGAGGTAATTATTAACTGGGAGTTTATAAAAAAGGTAAAAAATCCATAATTCTGGAAAACTTATTTCTTATCGCACGTATATAGTATATCAACAATACGAACATGAGTATGCCTACTACATCTTTACAAAATAAAAAATTATACACTGTTTATTGTGCAGTTTAGCTGCTATTTTAACCTTGTCTTTTGGTGTTTTAACCTTTCTAATCTTCACCTTCCTCAATTTGGTGTAGGCTTTGCCAATTTTTATTGTTTTATCTGTTGTTTTTATTCGATTTTTTAATTGGATGAGAGGAACAACCTATTTGAAGCATGAAAACAATGCACTGATAGTAAAAGGAGCGTTCAACAAAACAATACTTGTTCCTCTTAAGACCGTTAATATTGAGCCCGTTTTAAAACTGAGCAAACTTTATGTTATACGTGTCATCTTTGCACTGGATACAATCCAACATAGTTATTTTTCATTCACGAATCAAACGGGATTTCAAATGTTAAAAAAAGGCAAGCCATAAGCCGGGTTCTGTAATTCGCAAAACGAATTGTCTATCATTTCTCTAGCCCCGATATCACTATCGGGATCAATCGATCTACCCTCCAAGTTCGGGCGAGCAACCCTCAAGCCTTGGTTTACATGATCTTTCAGTCCGTAAGGTTTACCTTGCGCATTTTATCACTAAAATACCGGTGGGCTCTTACCCCACCCTTTCACCTTTTCTCTGCATTTTCATGCAGAGTAGTTTACTTTCTGTTGCACTTTCTGTTCCCGCCTAAACGAGACCTTCCTGTTAGGAAGTACGGTGCTCTATACTGCCCAGACTTTCCTCTGACACACTTGTTGCCAGCGATAGACTGACTTGCCTTTGTGCAAAGGTAGATAATTTATAAGATGTAATTGATTTTAACTTGGTTTGGGAAGCCCGAATACCACATACAGTGAAGTCGAAATGATATTTCCTTTAGTTGTGGATTTCAATTTCGCATCAATTTCTTCCGCTAATTTGAACATTTCTTAACCCGTAACTGGGTGAACATACCATTCCACACCGACAATTTCCATCCTTCCCTTGTAATTTGGAGACGTCAAATGTTCTATATATCTCGTCATCCTTAACTACTTCTAATCCCACTGTATTATCCCATGAGCCATCTTGTAAGGGCAATTCGAAAACGGAAAAATTCTCAATGAAACGGCCTTGAAAAGATCCATCCACTAAAATCGATTTTTCTGCATTCGCACGGTTGTGATGGAAAACATTCGCCTTCACCCTTAGTTTTTCCGGAGTCGGAATAGTCCATGAACAAGATTGACCCGTCCAAATGTATTGATCGTCGACAGACCATTGAATTGAATCGAACGGATTGTTGGTGTTGTCCATCCATAATTTCAATTCGCCCAAATCAGACAAAAAATGATGCACTGCAAAATCCACGTCATTGTCAAAACCAAGATACATGCGATTGGTAATTGATTCCAACGAACTATCATCGAAAGTGAAAACTCCTTCTACGTCATAAACACCTGGTTCGTAAATATAGGCGTTATTCGTTCCAACAAATTTACCGTTCGCATACCATTGCATACTCGACACTTTGGCCGAATTAGAAATTTGATTTAATGACAAATACGCTAATGCTTGCGCAGGCTTTTGAGCGAAATGCAATGTCTGTCCTTCATAAACGTGACCTTGTTGAATTGGAATAGCAACATTCCCAGCGCATACGCCTAATTTGAACTTAGTTGAACCATCCGAAAATTCACCATATGAATAGCGAACACCATTTCTTAATTCTTTACCTGCTGTCAAAACGACGCGAATTCGTCTAGGGTTGGTACATTTATAAAAAAAAGCCATGCTTCTTCATCTTATCCGACATGCCAAAACAGACCAGGAATCTCCAACAGGCAAAGATTTCGACAGAGAATTGCTTTCTCTTGGCTGGCAACAATGCGCTGAACTTTCAACCTATCTTACTGGTGAACTAGACTTTACGACATGTAGAGTAATCTGTTCGAGTGCCAAACGTTCACGTCAAACTTTGGAAGGATTGTCTGCCAATTTTTCGGAAGAAGAAACTGATTTCACAGAAGAATTGTACCTGTGTTCGGTGAAAACATATTTGAAATTGATCTGGCAAGAAAACCACCCGGATGATTTGGTGCTAATCGGTCATAACTTCGGGATTTCAGACTTGGCCAACTATTTTTTGGATACCCAAATAGAAATGAGAACGGCTGAATATATTTGCATAAAATTTCCGTTTGATAGTTGGGATGAAACCTTTCAGTCTAATGGGATTTTGAAGAGTCGCTTCCGTCCTTCGGCGCGTTAGGCGGAACTTCTCTATAGAAATAAACTACTTTGATAGGAGCACTTATATTCAAGGATTGAATACGTTCTTTTTCATTTTGTTGTTCGTCTAATAGTCGCATTTTCGCTAAGTATTGACCTTCCAAATCAGGCGGTTCAATTCCCATTTCTTTTTCTATCTCATATTGGTATTTCGGGGCAACGGGTCCTCGATCTGAATACCAAATGGCCAAAATCAATCCTACGACGGCACCGGATAAGTGACCTTCCCAAGAAATGCGTTCCTCAGCTGGAAAAACTCCCCAAACCAATCCTCCATACATAAAGGCCACGAATAACGCCATAGCTTGCAAAGGAAGATACTTTCGAATGAAGCCACTAAAGAAAATGAATGCGGCCAAAGCGTAAATTATTCCCGAAATACCGATGTGATAGGAGTTATTGTTTGCAGCAATTATCCAAACACCCAGTCCGGTTAAAATCCATGACAGGATGAAAATTCGAAGAGCAATTTCACGATAAAAATAAACGAGAGTCGCCGTTAATGCTAAAATCGGCAAAGAGTTATTTAGAATGTGATTAATGTCCTTCGGTGCATGCACTAGCGGCATAAACAGAATACCGACCAAACCTTGCGTCGTTCGAGGAAAAACACCTAATCGAACCCAATTGATACTGGTAAAAAGTTGTTCGGCAAAAAAGACCAGCCACATAATTATGACCAATAACAGCGGATAAAGAATCGCTTCTAAAGTAGAACCAAACGGGTGCGTTTTTTGACCTTTCACAAGTCGAAATAGTCAAAGACTGTGCCCACTTGATTTATACGACACAATGGCAGTTTACTTTTTCACCAAGGTTAAAATCCGAAACGGTTTTTCTCCTGAATGAAATAAAAGTGTATTATCTTCTGTGTAGAATACAGCGTAACTTTCCAATTCACCATTTTCTATAACAATTGAATCTTTAGCATCGTTCATCGCCCATCTGCCAAGGTTCGTCGCAATTGTTCCATCAAATTTTGGTGAGGTGATTGTGAAAACATCTGGCTCTTCAAATTTAAAAAATGTTTTGTTCAATATGTTGGCGCTTTGTCTGTCCATCGCATCTATGAAAGATTCTTTTAAAATCGGATCAATGTTCTTCAAATGCTCGGTATAATCGATGTCCATCAAGGTCCATTCTCCAACAATTTTATTTTTTCCTCCAC
>DDBE01000097.1:3725-3871 GCA_002332715.1 Flavobacteriales bacterium UBA2040 | reverse complement strand
TCCTTTTGTTTACTTTGTCTTGATTCTTTGCCACCCGATTTAATTAATGTTTTTACAGGTCAGCCAACTGCTCCACTACCTGTTATAATTATGGGATTAGGAACTATGGGGCTATTTTATTATGGCTCGAAAAAAGGGACTTTATG
>DDBE01000097.1:0-3653 GCA_002332715.1 Flavobacteriales bacterium UBA2040 | reverse complement strand
ATTGTTTGGGTATGGTTTTGAGTTTTGAGGGGGACTCATGCTTTAACTAGCGAAACATCACAAGGATTTCGAAACTTTTCTAATTCTATAATTCGCGAAATTTAAGGAGATAATGTGGTTTGGAATTCCAACAATTCAATTTCATAAACTAAAAACATAGTCTTTTCGAATTATTTTGTAGTTTTGGGTTGGATTGCAATTTCACACACTCTCTCTAACCACAATCCTCACAACCCTTCTTCGGTTTCCGAAACCGAAAAAACAAGTAAGCAAGTGCTCCAACCAATAAAAGAATGGCGATTATTTCCTGCATCTTAAGCTAATATTTGATACGTTATCCATGCAGCAAGATAAGCAATTACACCCATACTCACCAACTGTATGATCGGCCATTTCCATGAATTGGTTTCTTTCTTAACCACGGCAACGGTTGCCATGCATTGAAGGGCGTAAACATAAAACACCATCAAGGAAACGCCTGTCGCCAAGGTATAAACGGGTTGACCATTCTTAAAGGTTTGGCTTCGCATTTTTTCCAACAAGGTCTTTGAGTTTTCATCGGCATCATGCACTGAGTAGATAGTCGCCATTGTTCCGACAAAAACCTCACGAGCAGCGAATGAGGCAATTAATCCTATCCCAATTTTCCAATCGTAACCTAAAGGTCGAAGAACGGGCTCGATCGTTTGCCCCATAATTCCAATATATGAATTCTCCAATCTCAACGCGGCTAATTCTCCTTCGTTTTCAACTGTTGTACCAAATGCTCCGGCTTCTAAAGCAGAAACGTGTCCTTTTGGACCATAAGATGCGGTATACCAAATTAAAATGGAAATGGCAAGGATAATTTTACCCGCATCGAAAACAAAACTTCGGGTTTTCGCCCACATCGTAACGATTACATTTCCCCATCGAGGACCTTTGTAAGGAGGTAGCTCAAGAAGCAAGAAACTCTTGTCTTTGCTTTTGATAAACATTTTCAAAACGACCGCCATCAGCAAGGCAGAAACCAAGCCCAAGAGATAAAGTCCGAGTAAAACAAGTCCTTGTAGATTGATAAATCCCCAAATATCTTTATCCGGAATAACGATAGCAATCAGAACCGTATACACTGGAATTCGGGCGCTACAACTCATCAAAGGAGCAACAAAAATGGTAATGAGCCTTTCTTTCCAATTGGCAATTGTTCGCGCCGCCATGATGCCAGGAATAGCACACGCCAATGAAGAAATTAAGGGAACAACACTACGTCCATTTAATCCCAAAGGTCGCATCAAACGGTCCATGAGAAAAATAACGCGCGATAAATATCCCGTTTCTTCTAACACGCCGAGAAAGAAAAATAGCAGGGCGATTTGAGGTATAAATATGAGAACTCCGCCAATTCCAGGTAAAATTCCATCGGAAAATAGATTGGTTAAAACACCTGGCGGTAGATTGTTGTGCAATGCTTCAGTCATCCAACTGAACCCCATATCTATCCAATCCATTGGATAACTAGCCAAAGCAAAAACACTTTGAAAAATGACAAAAAGCACCAAAATGAAAATACCATATCCCAAAACAGGATGGGCAAACCATTTGTCTAAAATAAAACGATCACGGTTGTCCTTTTCACGCGTTTGACATGCTTCAACTAAACTTTCAATTTTCTTTCTTCTGGCTAAAGTATCTGCATTTTGTTCTTCAACGTCCGCTTTAAACGGGAAAACAGTTTGAGTTATAGATGCAAAAGAAAGTGATTTTATTGCCTCTAACAAACGCTCTTTACCAAGTCCAACTCGTGCGTTCATTTCAATGATTTGTACATCAGGATAAGCGGCAGAAAGTTTGTCTATATTCGTTTTTAATCCAGCACGAGAGGAAACATCGGCCATGTTTAGTACCAGAATATTTGGGATATTCAGTTCATAAATTTGATCAAAAAGCAAGAGATTACGCTCCAGATTCGATGAATCCACAACTGTGATAATCGCATCAGGATGAGCATCATGTTCTGAATTAGAAAGCACATCCATTACAATTTGCTCTTCACCGCTGTTCGGAAAAAGGCTGTAGACTCCCGGAAAATCGACGAGTTGAACATCCGCTGCGCCATTGATTTTTCCAGATTTCAATTCTACCGTGACGCCCGTGAAATTTCCCACCTTTTGGTTGAGACCAGTTAACAAATTGAAAACTGAACTTTTGCCAGTATTTGGATTGCCAAGTAAGGCGATTTTCATCTGTTTACAGTTTATCTACGAAAACTTGAAGTGCTTCTTCGGGACGAAGTGATACTAAGGTTTGACCCATTCGAACAGCCATTGGGCCATTGAAGGGGGCGCGAAGTGAAACTTCGATCGACTTGCCACGCATAAACCCAAGCGCCAATAAAGCAGTATGATTATCTCCGGTGCTTAACCCTGAAATCGTTGCTTTGTCGCCCACTTTTAAGTCTGAAAGATTAAATCCTATCATCGAGTAACAAAAGTACGAAGAACTCAAAAACAAACCCTACCCTAAAAGAGGGATTTTACGCCAAAAAAAGCCTTTTTTGGCTATTTAAAACTTGATTTTCCATCCGCGTTGATTCAAAACTCGATAGAAAGTCAATAGTTCATTTGCATCTGTCAGTTTTTCCAGCAAGTTTTTAAATTCAACCTCCCTTGGAGCTGTTTCTTTTGAAATTGATTTCACCTTCAATTTATGTGGAAAATGCAACAGAGATTCGTCTCTTGGCGTTTCAATTTGTAATAAGAACAAACGGAGTAAATTCAAGGAATCATTATCGCTTAAAGACAAATCTGAAGACTGAATGGAGGAGAAAAAGTCAATTTTTTGTTTTGCTCTTGACAACAGGACATTCAATCTTCGTCGACCACTTTTTCGGTTCAATGGACCAAAATTTAGATTCAATTTTCCCTCTTCATTTTTGGCGTAGCCCAAACTAATCAAGAGATGATCGCATTCTTCACCTTGCACATTTTCGAGGGCACGAAAAAACAATTTATTGCTATCTACTTTCTCTTCCAACACCAGTTTATCTGCATTGGACAACTGCTTATGAATACATTTCAACTGCGTTTCTGAAAAAGCAACAACGCCAATTGAATCGGTTGATTTTAACTTCTCACTCAATAATTTGGCGAGTGCTTTTGCTTCTTCTTGATTTTCTTGTTCCAGATAATTTCCATTTTTTACGTAGTGAAGTTCTACTGGATTTACCTGTCGATTCGCATTCGGATAGGCGATTAATTCGTTGTCGTAAAAATAGCGATTGGAAAAATCGATCAATTCTGGGTGCTGACTTCGGTAATGATGTTTGAGCATGACTTTTGGCCAATTGTAGCGAGCTTGATGCAGCAAATCTATCGGTTCTGAATCGCCAGCTTTGAAAAAATTCGACGGCGACATTTGGTGTTCATCTCCCAAAATCATTGCTCGATTACTTCGGTGTAAACTACCCAAAGCATTGCTCAAAGGAATTTGTGTGGCTTCGTCGAAAAAGGTCATGTCGAAAAGGTTTTCCTCCAAGGGGAAAAAGTCGCCCACCTGAGCTGGATTAACCATCCAAATGGGCATCAAGGTTAAAACCCATTCTCTAGCTTCGGACTGCAGCAACTCTCGAATGGTCGGGTGACTGCGTGTTTTTCCGAACTCTTTTATCAGCA
>DDBE01000021.1 GCA_002332715.1 Flavobacteriales bacterium UBA2040 | reverse complement strand
TCGGAACGTGAAGAGCTTGAGGGCCTTGACGCACACGAACACCAAATGGACGCTTACCCAGATTTTCGATTAAATGAGCATTAGGTTGTTTATTTAAATTAGTCAACAAAAAGCCTCTAGTAATTCTAGAGGCTTTTTAATTTTTTAATATCTAAGACTTGTGGATTACGCTGAGTTTCGACTCGCATTAATATTTCCGAATAAAGAGCGCATAACAATTTTTTCATAAATTGATATCTGAGCTTCGTCCTTAGGGCTTTCTTTTTCAAGCTCTTGAATTTTCTTTAACGCATATTGCTGAATCGTTAACAGTGGTAATACTATGGATTCCCTTACCGAAATAGACGCTTTTCCTGCGGGTTCTTCTTGCATCAATTCGGAATACCCCGTAAGCTTTAATAACAAGCGTTTAGTGGTGACATATTCGCTATAAATTACGTTCCAAAATGCCCCATATTCAGGGTCTTTAGACATATATTTTGTCAAATCAAAGAAAGATTTCGATAAGGACATCATACTATTTTCTATCAATGTTTTGAAAAAATCCGATGTTTGAAATAAGTGTTGTGCTTTGTCAAACTCTCCGATATCTTCATAATGCTTTAATGCAGTTCCAACGCCAAAAAATCCTGGAACGTTTTGTTTCAACTGACTCCAAGACCCTACAAATGGAATGGCACGTAAGTCTTCGAACACCAAGCCTTCCGCTTTTCCGCGTTTGGATGGGCGACTCCCAATGTTGGTTTTGGCATAAAACTTTAACGTACTCATGTGCTCTAAGTATGAAATAAACTTAGGATGCGCTTTAAAATCAACATAGGCCTCATAACTCAATTTAGACAGCTGAGACATGACTTCTCTATTTTCGGGCGTCATTCTAAGGTCCTTATCGCTAAGACTGTTGTGTATTCCTGAGCTAATCAACTGTTCAAGGTTATATTGCGAGGATTCTAGTGTTCCAAAATTAGAGCTAATCGTTTGCCCTTGGATCGTTAACTGCACTTCTTTATCTTCAATTGTTGGTCCTAAAGACGCATAGAAATTATGTGTTTTTCCACCGCCTCTTGCTGGTGGTCCACCTCGACCGTCAAAGAAAATCACAGTAACATCATATTTTCTAGACATCGCTGTCAACAATTCTTTAGCCTTATAGATTGCCCAGTTGGCCATCAAATACCCCCCATCTTTAGTGCCATCACTAAATCCAAGCATTATCGTTTGTCTATTGCCTCGAGATTTTAGGTGCGCTGCATATTCTGGGTTAGAATACAAATCTTCCATCACTTGCGGAGCATTTTCCAAATCGGTTATCGTCTCAAAAAGAGGTGCCACATCAACTGTAAGTTTTTCATGAAAGGCAACAAGCTTTAACATCGCAAACAATTGCATCACGTGAAGCGTGCTTTGATTGTTACTTATAATATAGCGATTCGCGGCTCTTTCTCCATTGGTGTGTTGGATTGTTTTTATGGCCTCCATAGTCTTGAGTGCCTTTAACGTATCCTTATCTGAAATTAATGACAAGTCCACGGACCCTTTTATTGTTGATAATATTTCAACTTGATCTTTTTCTGCTAAGCTATGGTAATTTTTAGGAAACACTTCACTTCCGCTTTCAATCAACGCATCTACCATCGTATTGAAGACCTTGGCGTGCGCACGACTGTCCTGTCGGATGTCTAAAGTCGAAAAATGAAATCCAAATAAGTGAATCTTATTCAAGAGGCTATTTACCTCAGAAGCATACATGGATTGGTGTTTGTCAACAATTATGGCTTTAATTTCTTTTAGCTCTGAAGTTAACCCCTCTAAAGTAAGGGTCGATTTCTTTTGTGTTACAATTTTATAAAGCTCTACTTCTAGTGCTATAATGCGGTCTTCAACTCCTGCAAAAGATAATTTTCTTTTTAGTTTACGAACGTCACGGTAGTAGTTTTTTATAATCGTTTCTCGAAGTCTTGCCGCAACCTTCAATGTGATTTCTGGCGTAACAAACGGGTTTCCATCGCGGTCGCCACCGGGCCAGAATCCAATGTTTATAATATCATTATCAATGTGTTTCCCTTCAAAGATGTTTTGTTGGATATAGTCATATACCGTTCCAAAAGACTTGTAAAACACATGCTCTAAATACCATATTAAGCTAACCGCTTCGTCGTATGGTGTTGGTTTTTTATGTTTAAAAAACGGTGTTTTTCCTAATTGTGCTAGAAGTTCATTGATACGGAACAAGTTGTTTTCGCGAATGGCTTCCGTTAAATCCGTAATAATCCCCAAAACAGAACCTGGATAAAATTGTGTCGGGTGAGCTGTCAGGACAATACGCACTTTAAATTCCTCTAAGTACTTCTGCAGTAGCTCTAATTTGTTTTCGGACTTCACCGTTTCTTTCAAGCTTCGCAGCGTTCCAATTCCGTCCATATTGTTAACAACCGGAAAGGCAGCATCTTCAATGGCGTCAAACAATACGACCTGACGTTCGATGTATTGTATAAAACGGAACAGTAAATCTATTTGACTTTTTGGAGAGCGTCGGGCTTGGTATTTCTTAAAAAATGATTCTACAATTGTTGTAGGGTCTTCGTTATTGGCAAATCCTTTTTGACAGGTTTCAAAGAAAAGAGGTAACAATGCTCCCGTTTTGGTAATGGTATCAAAAGGCAAAGTCATAAATATACTGTTGTATATTTGATATTTTGATAATACGTTTTGATTAAACCTTGTGATTTTTGGCTGTGTGGACATTGCTGATTTCATTTTTGTGCCTCCAAAATTACTAAAGCCGATCCAATACACATCTATAAAATCAATATTTTTACGAATATTGAAATATTGATTGCGTTCTCTGGGCAAAATCTTAGCAAACCAGAAGAATCGTTTCATATTTTCTAGCATACTTACCCTGTATCGTTAGAAAAAGACGTTGTTTTTTGATTTCTATTGACATATTGCCTGACTTAGTGTAAATTTAGAGCTTCTAAC
>DDBE01000224.1:10072-10930 GCA_002332715.1 Flavobacteriales bacterium UBA2040 | reverse complement strand
GAAGCAATACGATGCGAGAACTGAGCTAAGTTACCACAAGAAACGCAAATGGCGTGAACTTTCGTTACATATTCTGCCATAGCCAACAAATTCGGCAAGGGTCCAAATGGCACGCCTTTATAATCCATGTCCAATCCAGCGATAATGACCCGCGCTCCTTTGTTTGCCAAATCGGCACACACTTGGGGTAGTTCATCGTCGAAAAACTGTGCTTCGTCTACTGCAACAATCTTTTCTTTCTTCCAAAGCGTTGCAATTTCAGACGAGGATTCAATCACCTTGGCCTCAATGGCAGTGCCTTGGTGGCTAACGACTTGTTCGCTGCTGTAACGACTGTCTACTTTTGGTTTGACTAATAGGATGCTTTGTTGAGCAAATTCAGCTCTTCGAATCCGACGAATTAATTCCTCTGTTTTTCCTGAAAACATCGATCCACAGATCACTTCTATCCACCCATTCGTCCGGTTATCATCAGGAAATTGTTCTAGAAACATAGCTTGCTTTTGATACGATTAACTAAACTTCGTTAAAGCCTAACGCGTCGCGAGTAATTTTGATATAAAATTCGTTATTTTTACCCACGCCTAGGTGGAAAGTTAGCAACTTAGGTGAAATGTTGAAAAATAGAAAGCAATGCCCACAAAGACACGAATAGCAAATTTAAAACGAATTCAAAGTATTTTCGACAAACTCGATAATCAAACTTTGGTTCGTGAGGAACTAGACGAATTGGTTCATTTAACCGCTGAGTTGTATGAAAAAGCTCTGATTCTCAGATACAAAGCTGCCGAAGAAAGAGTGTTTGGAAATGGTGATGTTGTAAAAAACCCGGAAGCGGCAAAGGAAGAAATGCCTACG
>DDBE01000224.1:0-9684 GCA_002332715.1 Flavobacteriales bacterium UBA2040 | reverse complement strand
CCAGAAGTTAAGGCAGAACCAGACATCCAAGTAGAACCAGTTGCAGAAGCCGAACAGGAAAAAGGAGAAGCAAAGAACTCACATGATTGGCCAAAACGTTTTGAGAAAGTTTTAAAAGATCACGAATCTGGGTTGCAGACTCCTTTGGCATCTATCGCTGGTTCATTCGGCTTAAATGAACGGATTTTATACATCAATGAATTGTTTGATGGAGAGGCGGAAAAATTTTCTGCTTGTGTTCAAAAATTGGACAGTATTTCCGAGTGGTCAAATTGTGTTGTCGCTCTTACGAATTATGCTAACTCAGAAAACTGGGAAATGGACAACGATACAACGGATGAATTTATCCTTCACGTAAAACGGAAGTATGCGTAATTACCTTGTTATTCTATTTTTCTTATCAACGACTACTTTCTTTGCCCAAGAAGATTTAATTCGAAAATGGACAAAAGATTTGTGTGCCCCAGAAATGCACGGTCGAGGTTATGTGTACAATGGAGACAATATTGCGGCGGATTATCTTGTAAACGAATATATAAAATTGGGTTTGACTCCTGTTCCAGGACAGACGAATATGCGTCAACCATTTGAATTTCCGGTAAACACCTTCCCTGGAAGAATGCTTCTTACCTTAAATGGCAATCAAGTTAAACCAGGTGACGGTTATATTGTTAGTCCAGCCAGCGGATCGTTTGAGGGAAAATTGTCACCTTATATTTTGAACATAGAAAACTTTGCCAGTGTTCAGTCGCCAGTAACGATGAAAAAGGAGATAGAATTTAACAGATTTAACTCCATACTTGTCGATAAAAATGGAATTACAGGAGATTCATTGAAATTAATGGATGAAATTCTCATGAGATGGAATCAAGTATTGCCTATAATTGAAATCTACAGCAAAAAATTTACTTGGTCAGTCTCAATAAGCGCACGAGAATATCCATATGTTTATTTAAGAGATTCGCTTTACACAAATCAAGAAATGTACCTGCACATTGAAAACGTATTGGAGCAGCGACATACCTCGAACAATGTTGTTGCGTATATCCCAGCAATAAAGCAAACTGATGAAACGATATACTTTACAGCTCATTATGATCATTTGGGCAGAATGGGCGACGAAACGTATTTCCCAGGCGCCAATGATAATGCTAGCGGCACGGCAATGTTGCTTTCTCTTGCCAAACATTTCAAAGCCTTTCCGTCGAAGCACAACATAGTATTCGTTTCCTTTGCGGGCGAAGAAGCAGGATTAACTGGGTCTAGATATTATACTGATCATCCTTTGACAAAATTGTCAGACATTAAGTTTCTTGTGAACCTAGACATTATGGGCAGCGGTGAGGAAGGGATTACAATAGTGAATGCTACTTTATTCCCGAAAGCATTTAAAAAATTCAAGAAAATAAATAAAAAAGGAAAGTTGCTTTCGAATGTGAAATCGAGAGGTCCAGCGGCCAATTCTGACCATTATTTTTTCACTGAGAAAGGCGTGCCAGCGGTCTTTATTTATACCATGGGACCGAACAAACATTATCATGATATTTTCGACACGTATGAAGAATTGAGCTTTGCTGAATACGATGATTTAATTCAACTGTTGATGCAATTTGTCAAGAAAATCTAAGAATAGAACTGTATATTCTTCTTGGTTTTTGCCTTTCATGTTATGCAAAGAATAAGTAAATTGTCATCAAATACGTTCACCATGGTAAAAACATTTCTAATTAGCCTTTCATTTCTACTGTCGACGACAATTGTGTTTGGACAGAATTACCTAGGTGAAAAAGGAGTAAAGAAGATTACTCCAAATCCCGTTTCAAACAAAGCTGCTTCTTGTACACCGCCAAATACAACGACTTCCATGTCCATTAACAATGTGCGAATGGTGGTGCATACAGCAGGCAACTTATGGCAAGATTTCCCTCAAAATAAATCTATTTACGAAGTGCCGAAAAACTCAGGCATAATGGCTTTATTCACGGCTGCTTTGTGGCTAGGTGGAACCGATGCAAATGGTCAGTTGAAACTAGCTGCTTTACGTTACAGAAATGGACAAGATTATTGGACAGGACCGCTTTCAAATACTTCTGCTGAAACGACTGCGGATATTTGTAATCAATACGATAGACATTTTGTGTCTACCCAAGATGAGGTACGAAATTTCGTTTCTTGGTTTCAAGCTGGCGAAGCTGATGCCCAAAATGGGGGCAATACCCAAAGTTTGATGTTTCCCGATTATGTGGTCCCAGATATTATTAAAAATTGGCCGGCACATGGCGATCCTGGAGTAGGACAAGATTTTTATCTCGCTCCATTTTTTGATTACAACGAAGATGGAATTTACAATTGGGAACTAGGTGATTATCCATGGCATGATATCTACAAGAAAAAAGATTGTCAAGTAGATAGAAGGGTTTCTCTTTATGGTGATGTTAATTACTGGTGGATCATGAATGACAAAGGAAATATTCATACGGAAACTGGAGGTGACCCAATTGGCATGGAAATTCGTGCACAAGCATTCGCCTTTGCAACAGGTGATGAAATAAACAACATGACTTTTTACAATTATGAATTAATCAACAGAGGAAGTCTTACTTTATTCGACACTTATTTTGGCTTTTTTACCGATGGAGCATTAGGCGGACCATACGATGATTACGTAGGTTGTGATGTAAACCGAGGTCTAGCATATTACTACAACGGAAATAATTATGACGGCGACGATGCAGGTTTTAAAGGTTATGGATTCAATCCGCCGGCTGTTGGAGTTGACTTTTTCGAAGGTCCATTTCAAGATGACGATGGAATAGACAACGCCTTCGGAATTGGTCCTGGTGAAGCTTTGAACGGAATTGGTTATGGTGATTCTATTGTCGATAACGAAAGATTTGGAATGAGACGATTCCTGTACTATTCGAATACGGGTGGCGGAGCAAACATCAACCAAACAGATCCTGTTAATGCATCCGATTATTATCATTATTTGCGCGGAAACTGGAAAGATGGAACCCCTTTTTACTATGGAGGAAGTGGTCATTATTCAAGTCCTGGAGCAAATACTGCTTTGCCTTGTGAGTTCATGTTTCCAGGAGATACAGATCCACTTGGCTGGGGAACAGGTGGAGTCCCTCAAGCTCCTTGGACCGAGGAAACCGCTGGAAACGACCCATATGACAGGCGGTTTTTGCAATCGGCTGGACCATTCGTTTTAAAACCTGGCGCTGTAAATAATATTACAGTTGGTGTTGCTTATGCAAGGGCGGCACAAGGAGGTCCTTTTGCCTCGGTGGAGTTGCTGCGACGAGCAGATGACAAAGCACAAGCTTTGTTCGAAAATTGTTTTCGAATTATTGATGCCCCTCACGCACCAGATATGACTTTCCAAGAGTTGGAAAATGAGGTGATTTTGTTTTTATCCAATTCTCCAAACTCCAATAATCAGAACGAAGAGTATATCGAAAAAGATCCGTTTATTGTAACGGACGTTCCAAATCCAGATTTGTTTTATCGTTTTCAAGGTTATCAAATATTTCAATTGTCCAGTCCGGCAGTTGCCATTTCAGAGTTGGATGATCCTTCTCAAGCTCGTTTGGTCGGTCAATGCGACATCAAAGACAGCGTTTCACGATTGGTCAATTTTGTTTTTGATGGTCAAATAGAAGCCGATGTCCCTACGTTGAAAGTGGATGGCGAAAACAAAGGAATTCGACATAGTTTTCAAGTTACGGAAGATGCTTTCGCAATTGGTGATAAACGTTTGGTGAATTTCAAACGATACTATTATGTGGCTGTTTCTTATGCGCATAACAGTTATAAAAAGTTCGTTCCTGGCGATGCACAATATTATGATGGACAAAAAGTTCCTTACCTACGATCTAGAAAAGCGGCAATTGGTGAGGTGAAATTTATTGAAGTTATTCCACATTCTCCAGTGCCTGAAGCAGGTGGAACGGATCAATTGGCTTTGTATGGCGCAACCCCTAAAATCACACGTGTTGACGGTCATGGAAACGGAGGTAGAGTGTTAGAATTTACTTCTCAAACTGAAGCAAAAGTCCTTTCTCAAGGATTTGTGGACGAACCAGAGTATCAATCCAACAAAGGACCTTTGAATATCAAAGTGATCGATCCATTGAATTTGGTAGGCGGATATTTTGAGATTCTTTTTAAAGATTACCCAGTTGATCCAGCTCCAAATAATTCGGCTGATGGTGCCTCTTGGACCATAAATCGATACGATAAGAAAAACGGCGGTTTACTTGAAAGTGTAGAGTCCAGCCAAACAATAGATGTGGACAACGAACAACTCATCCCGCAATGGGGTGTTTCGGTTCAGATTGCACAAACTCCTTATTTCATTGAGGAAAATGTTACCGGTAATAATACGGTTGAAACAACCGATATTCTCGAAAGCTCCATCACTTTTGCCGATTCTTCTAAACGATGGTTGACCCATGTGCAAGACATTGACGGGTTTACGCCACTCAACTGGATTCGTTCTGGCATAGTTGATGAAACAGATTATGATCCTGCTTTGCTCTATAACAATTTAAAGTGTTATAGAGATGAAGTCGGCAAAGATCCAAACCGACGGTGGACCAAAGTCGCCGAAGGAATGTTCGCACCGCATCAATTGGTAGGTTATCAGTGCGACTTTATGCCTTTGGCGTATTTTAGACCAACACCACTTTACCCTGGAGATGCAGAGTCCAATTCATCTGGTAGTAGAGTAAATGCTGCATTGGCCTTCTCTCCAAGTGTCGATATTGTTATCACAAAAGATAAATCAAAATGGACCAAATGCGTTGTTCTAGAGTTGGGTCGGGATCAATCCTTGAACCTTGGAAATGCATTACCCGGCGCCATGCGAAAAAGTAAAAGCAGAAACAAAGATGGTGATACGATAGCAGGAACTGGGCAAAGTTGGTTCCCAGGTTATGCAATCGACCTAGAAACAGGTGCTCGTTTGCACATGGCTTTTGGCGAAAACTCATTCCTTGGTGTTGATGGGGGTGGAGACATGATTTGGAATCCAAGTAATCGTATGTTCGACCAAACAGGTAACCCAAGATTAGGTGGAATTCATCCCATTTATGTCTTTAGTCACAAACAAAATACTTTGAATAAACTCTTGAGCGGGGGATATGACATGGGCTTCTACAATGGCTCGACAAATGACATTTCTGAAATCAAGACATTGATGAATGATGTGGAATCCGGAAGTGGAATTGCCAAAACTCAATTTTATTCTAGCTTGAGTTGGATTGGTTATCCTTTATTAGCTCCTGACAGAAGCACTTTCGAGATTGAAACGGATGTGCGCATAAAAATTCGTGTAAACAAGGAGTACAAAACTTTTGTTGCGACGAATAAAAATGCGGGTAAACCGATGTATTCATGGAGTACAGACGATTTAATGACGCGGACAGATGATCTAGATCGACTAGCTGATGCTTTGGAAAAAATAGGCGTGGTTCCCAATCCGTATTACGCGTATTCTGAATATGAAAGAGACCGATTGGACAATCGAGTGAAAATAACGAACCTTCCCGAAGTGTGTACCGTGCAAATATATACCACGAATGGAAAACTCGTAAAAACGTTTAAAAAAGTAAGCCCTATTACCTTCCAAGATTGGCAATTGAAAAACGAAGCGGAAGTGCCATTAGCATCCGGAATTTATTTGATCCGTGTGCATATTCCAGATGTTGGTGATAAGATTTTGAAGCTGTTTCTTGGTGCTAGACAGGTCGACCTGCAAGGATTATAGCGACAAGGAAATTCGGAAAGTCGTCCCTTTTTTAGGTTCAGAATGCAAGACGAAAACTCCTCCTTTGTGGTATTCGCTTATAATTCGTTTGACCAAAGAAAGGCCAAGTCCCCAACCGCGTTGCTTTGTTGAAAATCCAGGATTGAAGATCTTTTTGATATTCTTTTTTTCTATCCCTTTTCCGTTGTCGGTAATATCGATGAAGGCATGAGATCCTTCGCAATGAATTTTCACATCGATTTTCCCTTTGGCTTCCATGGCGTCAACTCCATTTTTAATAATGTTCTCAATCACCCATTCAAGCAAAGAAGCATTGTGAGGAACGGGAACCATGTTTTCTTGAACAGAAAAATTCAATTCTACGTGCTTAGAGATTCTTGGTCGCAAATATTCGATGATACTCTCTGCTGTTTGCACCAGATCAGTATCTTTTAGTTTTGCTTCCGATCCAATCTTCGAGAATCGGTCGGTTACCTTGTCCAAGCGCGTGATGTCACGACGCATCTCAATTGTGATGGATTTGTTTACTTCTTCGTTGTCCAACAATTCCGTCCAAGCCATCAAGGAAGATAACGGCGTACCCAATTGATGGGCCGTTTCTTTTGCCATTCCTGCCCAAACTTTGTTTTGTTCCGCCTTTCGGAAAGTTGAAAAAATCAGATAAGCGATGAAAATAAACAAGCCTATAATGACAAACTGGATGTACGGGAAGTACTTTAATTGTTTCAACTCAGAACTACTGTCGAAATACAAAAGCATTTCTTGATTTTCACCAAAGAGAATTGGAATTGGGTCATTGCCTTTCTTCAAATCATTCATGGTGGCGTCCAACTTTTCCGTCGAAATTTCTTCTTTGGGCAAGTTACTGCCAATGACGCTGTTGCTTTTTACATCAAATAAGAGCACTGGAACCAGCCCTTCGTTGTTGATGAGGTCTTCATTGAAAGAAGCCAACAAAGAGTCTTTGTCGTGCTCTAAACGGATGATTTCTTTGGAGTCCCCATAATAATAGGTCATGAAGAGGTCAGTATACACTTCGATGGTGAATGGTGGATTAACTGCACTCCACTTTTCGCTTAGTTGGATGAGAGAATCGTCGAAAAATTGTTGAATTTCTTTCTTACTCGCTGATGGATGCAAAATGCGAATTTCATTTGTGTCGAAAGAGATGTTGACATAGGCCGAAACCTGTTTTTCATTATCGAGAAGAACTACAGGAATGTTTTTGTTTTGATTTTGAATCTTAAGTGGAAAGGTAATATCAGAATTTATGTCCAAAGAAGTCGGTTTAGCAATTTCTTTACTCGCATCAATCCAAAGGGCTACTTTTTCTCTTTCTTTTTCACGAAGTTGTGTAAAAGTTTGATTGGTCAATTTCACCAATTCTACCTTCTTCTTTATAGCACCAGCCCATTGTTTGGCACGTTCTTTCTCTCTGTCATGAACCTTAGAAACGATGCTATTGGAAACAAACAAGGACAAACCAACAAACACTAGTGCGAGCACCATAAGTATGATTTTCCATCGTTGTTTGTTCGAATATATGTTCATCTAGACCTCTGAATTCCTTAATAAATGTAAGTATTACCTACGGAATTATAAATTATTTATTGTTCCATTGCGACATAGTATGCTGTAACCCGATTGCCACGTAGCTTTTAATAAACTCTTTTGCAATATCAATTCGTTTTTCAAGGGTTTCTCGTTCTTCTGGAGACCAATCGCCAAGAACATAGTCTACTTGCTGCCCTTTGTTAAATTCACTTCCCACACCAAATCGCAACCGGGTGTACGCGCTTGTGTTTAAAATGGCTTGAATATCTTTTAATCCGTTATGACCACCATCCGAACCTTTCCCTTTCATGCGGAGTTTGCCAAAGGGAAGTGCAAGGTCATCAGTTACTACGACAACATTTTCCAGAGAAATCTTATGCTGTTGCATCCAATAATTGAGCGATTTTCCCGAAAGATTCATGTAGGTTGAAGGTTTGATGCAAATGAGATGCCTGCCCTTGAACTTCACCTGCGAAACATCGGCAAGTTTTTCTGTTTTGAATTCACCTTTCAATTCTTCGGTTAAAGCATCTACGACTTTAAAACCGATGTTGTGTCTGGTTTCAGCATATTTCTCTCCAGGATTTCCAAGTCCGACAATCAGGAATTTCATTTCAATTATTTTTCGCTAAAATACAAAACAAAGAAAGAGGTGAGCATTGCCCACCTCTTTCTTTACTATATTTTGATTCTATTAGAATTTCACTTTAAACTCTACACGGCGGTTTTCAGCTCTACCAGCTGGAGTATCGTTAGTAGCTTTTGGCTCAGTTTCACCGAAACCTTCAGTATCCATTCTTCCAGCTTCAATTCCTTTTGCAACTAGGTATGCCTTAACAGAAGCAGCTCTATCTTTCGAAAGTATCATGTTCTTAGCATCGTCACCTTGAGAATCTGTGTGACCATGGATATCCAATTTGTATTCAGGATTGTCTTTCATGATTTTAGCAACATTATCCAAGATACCATAAGAAGAAGTTTTGATAACCGCTTTAGACGTTTCGAATTGAACACCTTTCAAGGCTTGATCAAACACTTTTTTCGTTTCTTCTTTGATTTCAGGACATCCATTGTTTGAAGCAACACCTTTTACTGTAGGACATTTGTCTACGTTATCCGCAATTCCGTCACCATCTGTGTCAGGACAACCTTTCATAGCAACGATACCGAATACATCTGGACAAGCGTCTTCTGAATCTTGGATACCATCTTTATCTCTGTCTGGACATCCTTTTGCAGAAATAACACCTTTAACTGTAGGACAAGCATCCTCAGCATCAGTGATTCCGTCACCATCTGTATCAGGACAACCTTTCATTGAAGGCAAACCGGCAACTTCTGGACATTTATCTTGGTAATCAGCAACACCGTCACCATCTGCATCATTTGGACAACCAAACAAATCAACAGCTACACCAGCAGGTGTGTTAGGACATTTGTCTCTTTTGTCAGAAACTCCGTCACCGTCAGTATCAACGATTTTTGCGATAGGAATAACGATTCCCATTGAATGAATGATGAATTGGTCACCTGCTCCGTTTTCTGTGTGATCTGTGTTATCAGATGTTTGGTAAGCGTAGTTAAGGTTGTAATTCAAGCCTAAGTAATCTGTCAACATGACGTTAAATCCCAATCCTGTGTTCAATGTCAAGGCAACACCTGGGTTATTGATAGAAGGAATGTCTGAATCTTCGAATGTGTTTGCTACTCCCAAACCACCGAAAATGTATGGTTGCACCAAAGCATCTTCTTTTATCCAAGTTCCATTATTGAATTTCAAACGGGCTTGTAAGTTTGCTTTCAAAACGTCTCCGCGGAACCCGTTGGCTTGTCCAAGTGTAGACCCATCAACGTGAAAACCATGTTCACCATAACCTAAATCTAATCCTGCATTCACCCAGGGGTTTACATAATAAATGATAGTTACACCGACTTGCGTTCTAAAGGCTTTGTTCATGTTGAACCATTCTTGATTTAATTCTCCTCTATAGTCACTAACTCCAGCGCAAATACCAACGGCTAGCTTTTTTTCAGCAGATTGAGCGTTGGCGTTAAGAGATAACCCTAAGATTGTCCCAATAATTAAAAGTTTTAAATTCATAATTAAAAAATGTTTAGTTGTACAAATTTAATGTATAAAGACATGCATAACATTCTTTAACATTTAATTAAGAGTTATGAAAAGTCGTTGGAAATCAAGAAGTAAGGTTCAAAAAAACTTTTTTTAGAGGCGTTTAGTACATACAAATCGACTGGGTTGACACCCAAAAATCGATGTGCAATTCCCCAGTTAATTGGGTCTAATTTTTCGAGTCGAGAATCGGCCCACCAAATGGCTAATTTTTTATCTTCAA
>DDBE01000229.1:10422-16012 GCA_002332715.1 Flavobacteriales bacterium UBA2040 | reverse complement strand
TTCCCCATTTTTAGGGCGATTAAGTGGCAGGATTTACCTATCTTTACACCGTGAAAAAAACACCAAATAAAATAATTTTCTACGACGGTGATTGTGGGCTTTGCAACCGTTCCGTTCAGCTCATTTTAAAATACGAAAGAGATCACAGTATTCATTTTTCGGCACTGCAATCTGATTTCACGAAGAATTATTTTGAAGCAAACAATTGGGCTTTACCTAAGATGGATACTTTCAATTTCGCCCAGGATGGTAAGTTACTTTCGAAATCTGAAGCGGCTTTTCAAGTGGCGAAACATTTGAAATTCCCATTAAGTTGGTTGCGGATTTTTTCCATTCTTCCACAGTGGGGTACAGATCAAGTTTATAATTTAGTCGCTAAATACCGACAAAAGTTGGTGAAATCTTATTGTCATTTACCGACATCTTCTCAAAGGAAACGCTTTTTTTAAGATCAATAAAACTATTTTTTCACCTCACTTAATCCGTCCCTGTCTGCCAACGAGGCAGGCTCGAGGAGGGTAACTAAAGCCGCAAAGTTTTATTGAGTCATATTATGAGTAACGCTGGCTCAACGAACTTTGCGCAATAGCTTTGCGCGCTATTATCCACCCCAATACAACTAGTTATGAAAGGTCTGAAAAATCGAAATCAACCGTTCAGGCGGTAACATTTTATTCGGATACTCATGCATGACCTCTAAAACTTCTGCCACTGCCAAGGGGTGTAAGCCCAATTTCATCCCTAAGTTTTTTATATTATAGAGTTCTTTTTCATCTATTTCAAGGTCTACATTCATCAAAAGGACCAAACGCTGCAATTGAACTATTCGATCGAATTCAAAAGCAGGTGGCTCAAAATCGATGTATTTATCAAAAATCCCTTTGACTTCTTTGGACGAAACACCTAATTGTTTAGCAATGCTATATAGAAAGATAAACTCACTTTCTTTGACTTCTCCGTCTACTCTTGCTAGTTTAACCAATTCAGATAGTAAACTAAGCTTTTCCTGGTGTTCGTTTTCTTGTGGCATGATTAATAAAATATCTTTATTTTAGAAGGATGAAAATAACAGTTTTAACCCTACTATCACTTTTTTGCTTCTTTTTCTTTTCGTGTAGTTCAGAGAATGAACAGGAGGTTAATCGTGTAAACTCTCAGGTAGAGAATACCGAGTCAGGCGATTTAGAGTTAGCTAAAGAAGAGAAACCAGCAAAATTGGATTTAACTTCTGTAGAAGGAGCTTTTGAAGCTTATTTGCGACTACAAAGCGAATTCAAAAAGAAACTTCAAGCTTGCACACCTCAATATGCCAATCAACTTTATCTTGAATACAGAAAAAAACTCAAATCTATTACTGAAAAATTAACCAGTTTAGAATCTGAAATGTTGGATGATTATGAAGGGCTTTACGACAATGATGGTTGGTTGAAATTATCCGGAAATTATGGAAAGAAAATTAAAAATTATCACTTCAACTTTGTCGTTTTGTAATTTCCATTACCCAAATCGTAAGCAAGAGAATTACATAGAGTTTGGGCATCTGCCTTTCTCTTATTTTCAATGGCAACACTGGTAATTACGGGATTCCATGTTTCCCAATTATGTACTTCCGTGCACTCACATTGATAGGTTTTTTTGCAAGAAAAAAGAAAAGTGCTAATGAACACTAGGACAATGATTGATTTCATAAATTGTATTTTACTGTTTAAACGACTTTATACGAAATACAAATTCCATTTTTCAATATCGCTGTGGGCTAAAATAATTCAAAAATCTTAAATTTACCTATGGTTATTTGTTTTACTATGAATTTTTTTGTCTCATGTGATCCGATATACACGCGTCAAGAGTCAAAATGTGTTAAGTAGAAAATTGCTGTAGGTTGAATGATTGTCATAAAAAAAGCCGCGAAAGAATTGTTCTCTATTTATCAAAGGGGGTATTTGATTGGACTCGATAACACCCCTGTTGCTGAATATTCGGACGGAATGATTTACAGCGAAAACAAAGAGAACTTCAAACGTTACTTGGATTATTATCCAAACAGTCCGACGTCTAAATTGATCAAATTATTGTTTGAATTAGAAGGCGATTATGAGGTGATGGGCGAAGAAATGGATAAGGCGCAAAGAAAGAGTTTACAAAAATTGTGAGGCTCAAATGAACGTAACCAAGTTTCAAATGTACATTTATACAACTAGTTGTTATAAAACCTCTTTTATGCGAATCCTAATTTCTGTCCTGTTATTTGGCTCAGCCTTAATTTCTTGCAACGCAATTTCGGCTGATCAACCATTGAGCACTGTAAATCAAGTACTTAAAACCAAAGATGAAATAGTAAAACCAAGTCTAGATTTTGAAAAAACGAAACTGAAAGCAGTTGAAGCGCTCGAATTCTGTAAAACAAAAAATTACAACACCGATTTCTGTATCCTAATCGATATGAGTTTACATTCAGGTGTAAATCGCTTTGTGATTTGGGACTTTAAAAAAGATACGATTGATCATGTTTGTTTGGTTGGACATGGCAGTGGCGACCAACCTTGGAACCATGATTACTCAAAAGAAAGTCCACAATTCAGCAATGTACCCGAAAGTCATTGTTCTTCTCTTGGCAAATACAGAATAGGAGAGAGAGCACCCAGCGATTGGGGCGTTCGCATAAAATATGTCATTCACGGATTAGAAAGAACGAATAGCAACGCGGCCAAACGATTCGTTGTTTTTCATTCGTGGGAAGCCGTGCCCGACAAAGAATTGTTTCCTTTGGGAACACCTGAAGGTTGGGGTTGTCCTATCCTTTCTTTGAATAATTTCCGGTTGGTGGATGAGAAATTAAAAGGAAATCCAAAATCAAGTTTAATGTGGATTTATACCGATTAATAAAAACCTGATTACATTTCCTTTATAAACGGTTCGAAATTTGTCACTCTGGTAGTCCAATGAAATTCAAAATAGCCTTTCTTATCTTCATTTTGTTTTCCTTCAAAAAGGCCGCGCCACATTATTTGAAAGAGATAAAATCGGTGCAAGATTTCAAAATCCTTAGTTCAGAACCTTTGACGAACAAATACAGTGATGTTACTTCAGTTAAAGTCATTTACGACCTAGAAACGAAGGAGTTGTATTTCGCCAATTCAATGTATTACAAGTTTCATTACGAATTTTGCGAAGCCAATATTGAACCCGATCTTTATCTTGGACGTTTTAATGTGGATAATTACGCTGCAGATTCTCCAGACAGACGCTATTTGTTGTGCAACATCAACTATTTCAAGCACTTGAATGAATACGGTGTAGAGCTTTCTCCATCCGATTATATGCCTCAGAATCAAATCGAATTGATGATGGCAGAAATTAAAAAGGTCGTCTTTTTCGGAGAGAATTTGAGATTAATGTTGAGCACAGAGCGTCTACAAAGTTTATCGTTGAAATTTTCAAAAACCTTCAAATTGCTGACGCCTGAAGAGATATACAAGAGCATGAAAGTTCAGTCTGTATCCGAAGGAAAAGCAATCGGCAATCTTCGTTTCGTTGATGATTTGACAAACGAAGTGAATACATTGAAAAGAACGGATATCATTGTTATTAGAGAAACACCACTCGTTTTACCGCATGTCGCCGGAATTATTGTAGCTGAATTTCAAACACCTTTGAGTCACCTAACCATTTTGGGACGCAACCGAAAAGTTCCCGTTTTAGCTTTGAAGAATGTATTTGAAAATGAAGAATTAAAAGCTTTGGAAGGCAAAAATGTGCTTTTGAATGTCTTTCCGACTTTTTACAAACTCTATGAAACAACCGAATCTTCAGATAACGAATACAAGAATAAACCTAAGATTAAGCTGACCTGTGATTTAGAGATAAAAGATTTGGTCAGTGTTTCGTATTACAAACGAGATTTGAGTGATTACATTGGCAACAAAGCATCGAATTTTAGTTTGCTCCATGCCCTCAGTAAAAACGGAAAATTTAAGGTTCCTGAAGCGTCATTCGCTATTCCATTTAGTCATTATAATTTACACGCACACCAATCAGGTGCTCAAAAATTGATTGATGCACTTTTATTGAAGGAAGGTCAATTTGACCACCAAGATTCTTTGAAAGTAAAATTAAAGGCGATCAGAAAAGCGATAAAAAGTACGGAGATTGATCCAAGTTTACTGTCACTCGTCGAAGACAGAATTAAGTCCAACGGAGGTTTTACAAAAATGCGTTTCCGTTCCTCCACCAATGCAGAAGATGCAAAAGGATTTTCTGGAGCTGGCCTATACGCTTCAAAAACAGGCATTATTGGCGATGAAAAGAAATCTGTTTCGGAGGCAATCCTGAAAGTCTGGGCGAGTCTATGGTCGTACGAAGCCTTTATGGAACGAGAATATTTCAACATCGACCAATCCTATGTTCAGATGGGTATTTTAGTACATCGCGCATTTCCAGAGGAAGAAGTAAACGGAGTTATTATCACAAAAAATCTGTATCGCCCAGGTTATTTAGGCTTTATAGTAAATGCCCAATTGGGAAATGAAAGTGTGGTTCAACCTAGAAAAGGTGTTACTTGCGACCAATTCATCTGCTATCCAGAAACTAATGTGAATATTCAACCTTTGGAAACGGTGATTGATGTGATTACTCTATCAAGTTTGAATAAAGGTAAACTGACCATGTCGGCGGAAGAAATTCAACATTTAGCCGATGAGGTGTATGAGTTGAAAATGAGTCTGTACCGCAGATTCGGCCGACGATTCGTCTTTGAAGATTATGCTTTGGATATTGAATTCAAACTCGAAAAAGGGACGCGCGATTTATACATCAAACAGGTGCGCCTGTACAACGATTAGTTTCGCTCCAAAAAGAATTTAGCGGTAAGCTGACAAACCGATTTCAATTCATCTGGCAAGGCATCTTTCTCCCATGGATGCGAGCTCCCAAAGGTATGCGCAGCTCCTTCAATAATGTGTAATTCCTTTCCCGACCATTCGGCCAATTCTTTTCCTTCTCGAATATCGACTGAAGTGTCCGCCTCACCATGAATGAGTAATAGTGGCTTTGTATTTTCAGTCGTAGCTTTTCGAATATCCAGGTTGTTTCTGTTGACTAGAAAATCAATGTATTGGGAATAATTATGTCGCATTTTTTGATTCGTGCGCCCATTCAAACGCGAATAATATCCTTTTTCTTTCCATTCCGTCAATGCTTCACCTTTCGGAAAACGAGACTCAATATCAGAAATTGCCGCCCAAGTCGTTACTTTTTTAATTCTTTCATCTTTCGCCTGAAGAAGCGCAATACCACCACCACGTGAATGACCAATGACATAAATCTCAGGAAAAGGCTTGTGGTGTTCGCCGATATAAGAAAGTATAGCTTGAAAATCTTCGCATTCTTTTGTGTAGTTGTCTTCAGCGAAAGCTTCTAAGTCGACAAAATTCAGCGAGTCTTTTGTTGAACAACCGTTATGCGAAACATTGTATTTACAAAAGCCAAATCCAAGCTCAGTGAAATAGTCTTCCACTAAATTCCAGCATCCCCAATCTTTGAATCCCATGTATCCATGGACGAAAACTATGAGTTTACCCGAGCAATTACT
>DDBE01000229.1:7625-10104 GCA_002332715.1 Flavobacteriales bacterium UBA2040 | reverse complement strand
GAATATTCAAATCTAAGAGACTTGCTTTTTCCTTGGCACCGATGAAAGTTTGATTTTTCATATGACCAATTTACTTTTAAATTTTAAATGTGAAGACAGGATCAAAATTCGATGTTTTTAGTCCTTATTTATAACAAACTCAAAAAAAATTAACATTTTGCTCAAAACTCCATTTCAAATTTATTCAAAACCACTCTATTCTTTCGTGCCAAATCGACTTTCATTTGACTATGATTTGTATCTTTGAGCCAATGACGAAAATAGTATTCTATTCGTGTTTCAGCTTTCTTTTATTCCTTTTTGTTTCCTGCGGAAATGATTACGGAAACAAATTAGAATCGGATGAATTGGATGTCTTTTACACCAAAATTGAAAATGAAGAATTCGCCAGAAATATCGCTATTTACTGGAAAGAACATGATTTGTTGGCAAGTAAGAAACAATCCATTCAACTCGACGAAAAGGATGGAGTCCTGATCTTAAAAGTCATTCCAACTGAAAAATTTGACGCAAGCACTTTTTCATTTGACGAAAGGGCTTTATTAAAACAATTACAAGATAGTCTACAATCGCATGTCCAACCTAAACGTTTGGAGGTTGTGATTTCCAAAAATAATTTTGAAACGATATTCAACATCAATTAATCTATGAAGATTTCAGGTTCCATTTATTCCGACAAAGTTCGACCACTCAAAGAAACTATCGATGATTTGGTGCAGCACAAAGTGGATTTACTTCATGTGGATTGCAACGATGACCTGAAAGTTTTCGACGATATCAAAGAAATCCGAAATTGGACGGACACACCAATCGACCTGCATATTATTACCGATACACCCGAAAAATATTTTGAATTGCTTCGACAAGTGCCTGTAGAATATGTGACTTTTCAATACGAGAACCTTTCGGAAGGGTTCAAATTACCAAATGACATTCAAGGAAAGAAAGGACTTGCCGTTATAACACCAACTTCAGTAGAAGTTTTCGATAAATTTTCCAATTGGGATTTCATTCTCATCATGGCAACAATTCCCGGACAAAGTGGAGGCGTTTTTGATGCTTTGAATTTTGCTAAAATCAGACATTTCAGAAAGAAATTCCCGAACAAATCCATTCATGTTGATGGCGGAGTGAACGGTGAAGTAAGCTTTGTTCTCCGTAACATGGGCGTTTCTTCGTCTGTTTCTGGTTCGTATTTGTTCAACGCGCCGAGCATTGGTCATGCATTAATGGATTTGACCAAACGCGATATGGAATCCAGTATTCTCATCAAAGATTTCATGATTCCTTTGTCTGAATCGCCAGTGCTTCAATTTTCAGAAATGAATTTGGAGAAAGTTTTAAAAACTATCGAAGAAGGAAATTTAGGTTTTTGTCTTATTGTCGATGAAGGAGATACCTTAAGAGGAATGATTTCCAACGCCGATATTCGAAAAGGAATGTTGCGAAACATGAGCGATTTGAACGAAATGAAAGCTGAATCCTTGATGAATACAAGTCCGTTTTCTTTGAAAGAGAATAGAACAGTGGGTGAATTGATGAAAGCAATCCGCAATTGTACTTTCCCAATTAGTTATTTGCCAATTATCGACAATGAAAATCGAGCGAAAGGAATTGTTACTTTTGTAAACCTTATCAAAGGAGAATTATGATCATACATCTTGCTAATACAGTCGACGACCAAAAAGCGAAAGCTATCGCGGCAGACTGCAAAGCCATTTATTATAAAAAAGCGGACAAACACGTTGTGATTACGGCTTCGTCAGTGAAAGAACTACCTAACGGAATTGAAGAATTTGTTACCGAATTTTTCCCGATGAAAAACGATATGCAGCTCGCTTCGAGAGAATATAGAAAAGAAACGCGTGAAGTTCGCATTGGAAATGCGGTAATCGGAGGGAAAACTGGAAACACCGTTCTAATTGGCGGACCTTGTTCAGTGGAATCAGAAGAACAAATCGAATCTTCGTCTGAATTGTTGAAAGAATTAAATTTGGGTACGCTTCGAGGTGGATGTTATAAGCCTAGAACAAGTCCTTACAGTTTCCAAGGAATGGGATTGGAAGGTTTGAAGTTACTTGCGAAAATGCGCGAAAAACATGGATTGAATGTGATTACTGAAGTTCGTGATGCATCCCATATTCAAGAAGTAATCGAATATTCAGACGTGATTCAAGTAGGGGCAAAAGCAATGTACGACCAAGGAATACTTCGCGCTTGTGCAAAAACGCAAAAACCTGTTCTTATAAAACGTGGATTTGGTTCCACTTTACAAGAATTTGCCCAAGCTGCTGAATTTGTACTAAGTGGCGGAAATGAGAATGTCATCCTGTGCGAAAGAGGAATCAGAACCTTTGAAACGGGAACTCGATTCACCTTGGATTTATGTGGAGTAGCTTGGTTGAAAGAGCATTGTAATTTGCCCATCGTTTTGGACCCTAGTCATGCTATGGGATACGCTTATGGTATCGCGGATTTG